>URZR01000193.1 GCA_900552425.1 uncultured Collinsella sp.
CTTAACCTGGTTCGGCGGGCCCCGCCCGTTAGCCCCACAATCGTCCTCGGACATGTCGGAAGCCCCCGCTGCGCACTTCGTGCGGCGGGGGCTTTTTGTGCCGCGCCGATGCCCCGATATGGGCAAAACCAAGGCATGCTGCCCGCTGCGGATAGGTGGTGCACTTCCCAGCGTGCATTTTTGGGAGTATTCAGCAAGCTCTGAAAAATGCATAACGTTGTGAATGGGTCGTAGTGGCCCGCGGCGCCCATCGACAGCACTTGTGGGCGGGCTATCGATGGGCGGAGATGGCTGTCGCCGCGTTTTTGGTTTGCGCCGGCCTGCAACACTGCTGCAACCACATCGTTATGTCGTTTGTGATGGGGCCGTTGGGGCCCACGGTGCTGAATACTCCGTTTTTTGCACGGTCCAAGGTGGGGTACCCTAGGATGAGAGAAATTGATACCTCATATTTATGCATATATCGATATTTCTATGCAAGATTTGGATTGTAAACCGTGCGCGTGCATAAAACCGGTGTGGGGACGTCTGGAGTCGGCTCGGCTCCTGGGGCATTGCACGTGCAGAACGGTTAAAATCGGGACTCGGTCTTAGTTTTACTTGGAAGGATGCATATGGCTTCTAATGTTGATGCTTCTCTAGAGGAGACGCTCTCCTATATTACTGACCAGTTGAAGGCGCTTACCTCGATTGCTTCGCCTACGGGCTATACCCGTGCGGCGACTGATTATCTGATGGAGACCCTGCGCGATATGGGGTTTGGGCCCGAGCGTTCCAATAAGGGCAACGTGTTGGTTGAGCTTGGTGGCGAGGGTGAGCCGCTCGTACTGGCGAGCCATGTCGATACCCTGGGCGCCATGGTGCGTTCCATCAAGGACAATGGTCGCTTGCGTCCCACGACGCTCGGCGGGCATCAGTGGTCTACGGCCGATGGCGAGAACTGCACCGTTTACACGCGCGATGGCAAAGTCTTTACGGGTGTGGTCCTCAATACCGAGCCTTCGGCGCATGTGGCCGATGAGCCGGTCAAGACCATCGAGAAGAACATGGAAATCCTGCTCGACGAGAACGTTGACAGCAAGGACGATGTGCTCGAGCTGGGTATTCAGACGGGCGACATCATCGCTATGGATCCGCGTACCACGGTGACGGAGAGCGGCTACATCAAGAGCCGCTTCCTGGATGACAAGCTGTCGGCGTCGATTCTGCTGGGTCTGGCCCGTTCCGTTGCTGACGGCGAGGTGTCGCTTTCGCGCAAGGTGTCGCTGCTCTTTACCGTGTACGAGGAGGTCGGCCACGGCGGTGCCTTTGTGCCGGCCGACACGCGTGAGATGATCAGCGTGGACATGGGCTGCGTGGGTGACGACCTGGGCTGCACCGAGCGCATGGTTTCGATTTGCGCCAAGGATTCGGGCGGTCCGTACAACTACGACCTGGTAACCACGCTGTCCAACATCGCGCGCGAGCTGGAGCTCGATTACGCCATCGATGTGTACCCGCACTACGGCTCCGACGTCGAGGCCACGCTCTCGGCCGGCTACGACATTCGCCATGGTCTGATCGGCCCCGGCGTGTACGCGAGCCACAACTACGAGCGCAGCCACATCGACGGTGTGCGCAACACTTTCGAGCTGGTTCGCGCCTACGTCCAGCGCTAACGATGCAGCGGCCTCGGCTGACAC
Source organism: uncultured Collinsella sp. (assembly GCA_900552425.1). Taxonomy (GTDB): domain Bacteria; phylum Actinomycetota; class Coriobacteriia; order Coriobacteriales; family Coriobacteriaceae; genus Collinsella. Next base: position 1,683 of record URZR01000193.1, read on the forward strand.
GGCAGTACCGACCGAGGCTGTCCTCTCTAACTTGCGGTGAAATAGGGACTGTTTGGCGGTTTTAAACGCTTAAACAGTCCCTATTTCACCGCAACTTATGAAGGGGATGGGGCTATTTGATGGCGCCGGTCACGGTGCCGCCGCCCAGGACGATGTCGCCGCGATAGACTACAACGGCTTGGCCGGGGGCGATGGCGCGCTGCGGCTCGTCAAAGGTCAGCAACATTTGCCCGTCTTCGCCGCACGTAAGGATCGCTGCCTGGTCTTTCTGTCGGTAGCGGTACTTGGCGCCCACGCGGATGCCGCCGGCATCCAGCTCGGCCTCCATGCGGTCGGCAGGGGCGCTCCAGATCCAGTCGTTGGCCGTGAGCGCCGTGGCCGTCAGGTCCTCGGCCTCGCCCAGATGCACGGTGTTGTTAGCGGCGTCGACGCCCGTCACATACACAGGATGCGCCATCGCGACGCCCAGGCCTTTGCGCTGGCCGATGGTGTAGCGCAGCGCGCCGTTGTGGCGCCCGACCACGCTGCCGTCGCGCCACACAATGTCGCCCGGTGCAGCGGGATGTCCGCAGCGGCGCTCGATATAGCCCGCGTAGTTACCGTCTGGAATAAAGCAGATGTCCTCGCTTTCGGCCTTCTGGGCGTTGGTAAAGCCCTGCTCGGCGGCTATGCGGCGCACGTCGCGCTCTTTGTCTAGGCCTGCCAGCGGAAAGATCGTGTGCGCCAGGCGCTCCTGCGTGAGCGAATACAAAAAGTAGCTTTGGTCCTTTTTAGGGTCCTCGCCGCGATGCAGCTGCCAGGTGCCGTCTGCCGCCTGGCTTGTTTTGGCGTAATGGCCCGTGGCGATGTAGTCGCAGCCCATGTCCAGCGCTGCATCGAGCAGCGCGCCAAACTTAATGTGGCGGTTGCAGATAATGCACGGATTGGGCGTCAGCCCCTCCTGGTAGGCGTTCATAAAACGCTCGACAACGTTGCGGTCGAAGGTTTGCTGCAAGTCGAGCACGTGATGGGGTATCCCCAGGCGCTCGGCGACGGCCTTTGCTTCGGCGATGTCGTGGTCGACCTTACTCATGCCCGTGGCGGGATCGGGCGCGGGGCAGGTGAGGCGCATGGTGGCACCGACACATTCGTAACCCTGACTTTTGAGCAGATACGCGGTCACGCTGGAATCGACGCCGCCGCTCATGGCGACGAGCACGCGCTTGTTGTGCATGGGGAGGTTCTCCTTGGTGGCATGTGGCCAAAAAAGAAAAGCGGCGCGGGAGGCTGGTTCCGCGCCGCAGACATTGTAGCAAGTTCGGACGTCTCGTGGGGCATCCTGTTGGGATGAGGTCAGACTGCCAGAAGAGAGGGGAGACCGGCGTGCCTTGGACTCCTTCTAAGAACGAGAAGCTCTAGTCCTGGAAGAGCGCCGTGGACAGGTAGCGCTCGCCGGTGTCGGCGAGCAGCGCCACGATGGTCTTGCCTTCGTTCTCGGGGCGCTTGGCCAGCTGCAGAGCGGCCCAGACGGCGGCGCCGGACGAAATGCCCACGAGCACGCCTTCCTTGTGGCCCACGGCGCGGCCGGTGGCAAAGGCATCGTCGTTCTCGACGGGGATGATCTCGTCATAGACCTGGGTATCGAGGACGTCGGGCACAAAGCCGGCGCCGATGCCCTGGATCTTGTGCGGGCCGGCCTGGCCCTTAGAGAGCACCGGGGAGGTGGCGGGCTCGACGGCGACGACCTGAATCTCGGGGTTCTGCTCCT
>URZR01000194.1 GCA_900552425.1 uncultured Collinsella sp.
ATGACCGACTTTGAGTATGAGCTGCAGCAGGCCGACCTTAACTATCGCCTGGATAGCGAGCTGGAGTCCATTTTTGTCATGAGTGCGCCGCAGTACGGCTATATCTCGAGCTCGGTCGTTCGCCAGATTGCCTCGCTCGGTAGCGATGTATCGACGTTTGTCCCGCCCAACGTGGTCGAAGCGCTCAAACATCGCTTTTCGTGACGTTTCTTATTGCCTGGTGGCATGTGGTAAACTAGCACGATGATATGTTACCTATGAAAGGAGACCGGATGCCGGGCGAGAATTTTCCTGGCGATAGGATCGTCAGCTTGGTCGATGAGCTCGAAGGGCTGATCGAGGAAGCCAAGCCGCCTTTCGGCAAGAACGCTCAGTTCAAGGTCATCGACGCCGACGTGTTCTTCAACATCCTCGACGAGATCCGCATGAGCTATCCCGAGGAGTGGCAGAAGTCCCGCCGTATCCTTAAGGAGCGCGAGGAGCTTATGGCTTCCGCCGCCGCCCAGGCCGATTCCATCATCGCCGACGCTCAGCAGCAGGCCCTCACCATTGCCGGTGAGCAGGAGATCGTCCGCTTGGCACAGCAGCAGGCCGACGACATCCGCGATCGTGCCCAGCAGTACGAGCGCGAGACGCGTTATGCTGCCGAGGACTACGCAGAGCAGGTCTTTACGCACCTGGAGGAGAACCTCAAGAGCCTGACCGGCACCGTTACCCGTTGCCGTCAGCAGCTTAACGAGGGTGCCGCCCAACAGAATGGTCAGTGGTAATGGCTGAGTTCCCGAGCGTTACCGTCGATCTTTCCGAACAGCTCGAGTTTCCTGGAGATTCGTATCCGCTGACCGGTAAGGTCGATGTCGCCACCTACACGGTGGGCGAGAAGGAGTACCAGCTTCAGGACGGCATCGACTACGACGTTGTCTTTACCAATGCCGGTACCGGTGTCTTGCTCACGGGCATGGTCCGCGCGCACGCCACCGGCGAGTGCGACCGTTGCCTGGAGCCTGCCTCGTTTGATATCGCCGGCGAGATCGAGGAGTTCTACCTCTTTGAGGAGCCCGAGGATCCCGAGGCCTACGAGGACGGCTACGAGCTCCTGGGTGAGGACCGCATCGTCGATCTGGGTGAGCCCATCAACGACGCGGTCGTCATGGACACGCCGTTTGTCGTTCTGTGCAAGCCCGATTGCCGCGGCCTGTGCCCCACTTGCGGTTGCAATCTCAACGTCGAGCAATGCGATTGCGCCACCCAGGCAGAGGCAGAATGGGCCGCTGCCACGGAAAATCCATTTGCAGCATTGAAGAATCTCAAGCTCGATGAGTAAAACTGTGGTAGTATCGCTACTTGCGCGTAATCGCCACACTGGATAGTTCATAAGGAAGGTCACTATGCCCGTACCTAAACAAAAGCAGGGTCGTATCCGCACTCACACCCGTCGTTCCGCCAACATGAAGATCTCGGCTGCGGCTCAGTCCACGTGCCCCCGTTGCGGCGCTGTCAAGCTTCCGCATCACGTGTGCCCCAGCTGCGGTTTCTACAAGGACCGCGAGGTTATCGTTACCGAGTAACGGTATACTCTGGATGCGATGCCGTTCCAAATGGAACCACAATGGCCGGCTCAATGAGTCGGCCATTTTTGTATAAGGAGCATGTATATGAGTAACGTTCGCGTTTGTGTAGACGTTGTGGGCGGAGACGAGAAACCTCAGGTTGTTCTCGATGGTATCGAGGCTGCGCTTGCCGCCGATCCCGATATCGAGGTCTTGGCAGCTGGCCCCGCTGAAATCGTCAATCCCTTTGCTGCTTCCCATGCACGTGTTGAGGCTCTTGAGGCACCCGACGTTATCGCCATGGATGACGATCCCATTCGCGCCGTGATGACCAAGCGTAAATCGTCGATCGTGCTTGCCTGCCGCGCCATCAAAAAGGGCAACGCGGACGCGTTCTTCTCCGCCGGCTCGACCGGTGCCATGACCGCTGCCGCCACCGCCTATGTGACGCCGTTTAGATATATGGCCGAAGGCAAGAAGCAGCCGGTGCGTCCCTGTCTGACCAATGCGCTGCCCAATCGCGCCGGCGGTCTGACGGTGCTGTGCGATATGGGCGCCAACCCCGATGTCGAGGTCGATGACATGGTGCGTTTTGCCCAGATGGGTAGCGCCTATGCCCGCGTCGTCCTGGGCATTGAGCATCCCCGCGTGGGCCTGCTTGCCAACGGCACCGAGGACGAGAAGGGCTCCAATTTTACCAAGGCGTGCTTCCCGGCCATGAAAGCCGCCGTTCCCGGCTTTGTTGGTAACTGCGAGGGCACCGATCTTACGTCGGGCAATTTTGACGTCGTGGTCGCCGACGGCATGTCCGGCAACATCGCGCTCAAGGCCACCGAGGGCGCTGCCAAGTTTTTGCTGCAGGAACTCAAGGGTGCCTTTATGGCCTCGCTCGGCACCAAGATCGCCGCGCTGCTCATCAAAAAGCAGATGCGCGAGATTAAGGCCAAGCTCTCTGGTGATGCCAAGGGCGGTGCGATTCTTTTGGGCCTGCGTGGCGTGGTCCTAATCGGCCATGGCGCCACCTCGGTCGAGGCTGTTAAAAACGGTACGCTCGCGGCGGCCGAAGCCGTGCGCGCGGGGCTGGTCGAGAACGTCGCCAACTCCATGGACGGCATCGTTTTGTAAGAGCGAGTTAGAGCGCTGTTATGTGCCTCGCGGCCTGCTTCGTGGGGTAGAATCAGAACCGTGTCTTGGTACCGCCCGGGCGGTACCATTCTTTTGGTATTCATTCACTATGAGAGGAAGCGCTATGGACCGCTCCGAAATCTTCGACAAGATCGCCGAGGTCGCTGCTGACGTTCTGGGCGTCGATGTTGCCGAAATTAGCGATGAGACCACCTTTGACGATCTCGATGCCAACTCGCTCGAGCGCCTGCAGCTGGTTACGGCTGTCGAGGACGAGTTCAACCTCGAGATCGATGACGAGACTCTGCTCTCGCTCAACTCTGTCGCCGACGCCGTCGACGCGATCGAAAACGCCAGGGAGGCCTAGGTCTTGGCTTTGTCTGAACGACTTACGCGTGCCCAGGAAATCCTGGGCCACGAGTTCAATAATAAGGTGCTGCTGCGCGCGGCGCTTACGCATCCCTCGGCAGTCGAGGGCCAGCCGGTTTCTGCCAGCTATGAGCGCCTTGAATTCTTGGGCGATTCCATTTTGGGCGCTGTGGTCGCACGCTCCCTGTTTGAGTCCTATCCGGAGTTTGACGAGGGCAAGCTCACGCGCCTGAAGGTGTCGCTTGTCTCGGGCGCTACGCTGTCCGAGGTGTCGCACGAGCTGGGTATCGACGACATCATCATCTTTGGTGCCTCCGAGACCGGTACCGGCGCGCGCGGCCTGCACTCGG
>URZR01000195.1 GCA_900552425.1 uncultured Collinsella sp.
AAGATCCCAAGCCCTACGGCCGCATTAAAGACCTGCAGCCGCTTATGGATCCCGTCGAGGACGACATGAAAAAGCTGCTGGGCATCCGCCGCAATGAGTTTTTGTGCCGAATCGAGAGCGATCTGCAAGACCTGCAGGCACAGGCTGAGAGTCAAAAGGGCTTTGTCAATCAAGCCAAGGATGCCATAGCAGACGCCGGCGCCAAATACGAGTCGTTCAAAAACCGTGCCCACAGTGCTCAAAGCCTCAACGAGCTGAGTGTTGCCGCGACTAACTGGGCCAACTGGCTCAGCGCAGCAACCAACGGGATGTACGACGTTGTGGATGCGGCCCGCATGCGTATGGACAACGAGCGCCGCACCACCGAGGTCACGAGTACGGGTGAGGTGGTCAAGAAGATCTCCAACAAGGCCGTTGCGTCGTCAGCGCCCACGCCTGCACCCGTGCCCCAGCGCAAGATCAAGACTGTGCGCCGCGCCGATCTGGCCAAGCCGAGTCGTCTCTTGTCCGCAGGGGACGTGGAGCGCTACGTGGACGACCTGCGCTCCCGCCTTATGCAGGCGCTCGCTGCAAACGACGAGATCCGTATCAACTAACCCGCGGAGCCACCGGTGCCAAAGCGCGCACCGGTGGCTTATGGCGTTTAGAAAGGCTCATCAACCATGAACGATTCTGCTCTTAAGAGCTGCACCTGGGCCCGTACGGAGCTCATCAAAGGCGTGGAGGCGCAGATGGTGCGCTACGGCATCACCGAACCTGCACCCGCGCCCGTTGGGTCCGAGACCGTTAGCGGCCTGCCCCTAAGTCCGGCTGAGATTGAGCAACGCGACGAACTGCTGCGCATGCAGGCAGAGGTGGGTCACGAGGTGCTGCGCGACCGTGCGGCCTACACCTGGTTCAACCGCATCGTGGCCATTCGCTTTATGGATGCACGCGGATGGCTTCCCAGCCGCATGCGCATACTAAGTCGTGCGGACGGCAGCCATGGTAGCGAGGCCGTGGAGAACGCACTGGACGTGGAGATAGCGACGGCCGATGCCGATCGCATAGCCGAGCTCAAGATGGCGGGCTTGGATGAACCGCTGTGGCGCTACCTGTTTGTTGCTCAGTGCGAGGAGCTTGCCGATTGCCTACCGGGCGTCTTTGAACGCGTGGGCGGAGCCATGGAGCTGCTGTTGCCCCAGGGCCTCATGATGTCCGACGGCGTGGTGGGCAAGCTCAATGCCGTCCTCACTGACGAGGACTGGCGCAAGGGCGTGACCGTTCTGGGCTGGATGTATCAGTACTACAACGCTGACGTTAAAGACGAGTTCTTCAAGTCCAAGCGCAAGGCAGCGGCGGCGGACATCGCGCCCGCCACGCAGCTCTTCACCCCCGAGTGGATCGTGCGTTACATGGTCGAGAACTCGCTCGGCCGTCTGTGGATGCTCAATAACCCGGGGAGTTCGCTGCGCGAGCGCATGGAATATTACATCGAGCCCGATGCTGAGCACGAGGACTTCATACGCATCTCGAGCCCCGAGGAGATAACCCTCTGTGACCCCGCATGCGGCTCGGGCCATATCCTGGTCTATGCGTTCGAATTGCTCTTCCATATGTACGAGGAGCGCGGCTATCGTGAGCGCGAAATTCCCGAGCTCATTCTTACTAAAAACCTCGCTGGCATGGAGATCGATCCCCGTGCAGCGCAGATCGCGGAACTGGCGCTTGCCATGTGCGCCCGCGAGCACGATCGTCGCTTTTTCAAGCGCGCCGTGCGCGCCGACGTTACCGCGCTCTCGAGCATCCCGCTGGGAGAGGACGAGCTCCCGGGCAACAAGAAGCTCGCCGAGGAGCTGAGCCATTTGGGCGAGATCGGTTCGCTGCTCAATCCTTCAGAGGACGAGATCGACGAGCTCAAGGCTGCCGTCGCGAGTTGTTCCGATGACCTTTTTGCCGCTACGGCCAAAACTAAGCTCGAAAGCGCTGCCGCCATCTGCGAGAAGCTGTCCCGTCGTTTTACCTGCACCGTTGCGAATCCTCCGTATATGGGCAGCAGCAGCTTTAATCCATTCATGAGCAAGTGGGTCAAGAGAAATTATCCCGACGTGAAGAGTGACCTGTTCTCTTCGTTCATCGTGCGCATTATGGACTTTGCTGGCGAGCACGGCGAAGTCGGAATGATGACTCCATTTGTTTGGATGTTTATCGGTAGCTACGAGAAGCTTCGAAATAGGCTTATCGATGACAAGACCCTAACCACGCTCATTCAGCTCGAGTATTCTGGCTTTGCAGGGGCAACCGTGCCCATCTGCACGTTTACCTATCACAATTCGCATATCGATGGTTATAAAGGCGGATACGTTCGTCTTGCCGATTTTACTGGCCCCGCGGTTCAGGCTCCCAAGGCGCTGGAGGCCATCCAAAACCCCGACTGTGGCTGGTTCTACCGCCGCAACGCCGACACCTTCAAACAAATCCCCGGCACCCCCATAGCCTACTGGGCCAGCGATGCTCTTGTTGAATCGTTCACAAAAGGAAAGAGGCTCGATGCCATTGCTACTCCGCGACAGGGCTTGGCGACGAGCGATAATGGCCGCTTTTTGAGGAAATGGTGGGAAGTGGTGCCTTCCAACACATCGCGAGATTGCAGTGGCAGGCCCGAGGCAAAGCAAAGTGGTTCCCGTTGGTTTCCGATTATTCGGGGCGGCTCCTATCGAAAGTGGTGGGGTGACTACGATGAGGTGGTTAATTGGTTTGATGACGGTCGGGAGATGAAGGAAGCAATTCTGTCCAAGTATACCTATCTCTCTACACCTGATTTTGTGATCAAGAACCAGAACGACTATTTCAAGCCCGCAGTTTCCTGGTCTAAAATTTCTTCCAGCCTCGCCTCCTTTAGGTTTGCACCTCGAGGGATGCTTTTTGAGGTAGCTGGAGCATGTCTTTTTGCGGAGCCGAATGAGCTTCGATACATCCAGGCTTTCTGCAACTGTTCCATTGCCGAAATTGATTTGGCGTTTATGTCGCCGACTCTAAACTTTGAGGTAGGCCAAATCGGTCAGTTACCGATCATCCAAGATAAGGCCGCCGAACCGACTGTTTGTTCACTCGTTGAAGACTCTCGCTCAATTTCAAAGGCTGACTATGACTCGTTTGAAACTTCTTGGGATTTCAAGCGTCATCCTTTAATTTAGCTGTCTTGTTAGGACTCACCTATCTTTAACAAAAGAACGTCATTGGATAGATTGGATTGAAATTAAATATGTCTGAAAAAAAGAAAGATGACAAGAAAAGAAAAGATGAAGGGGCGGGAGCAAAGAAGCCGGTCACGATTCGGTGACGCATAATTTCTTTCGCAAATTGACAACCGCATAGCGGAACACGGCCC
>URZR01000196.1 GCA_900552425.1 uncultured Collinsella sp.
GCTCATCGCCGCGCTCGAGGAGGCCGCAGCCCGCATTCTGCGCGCCGGCTGGGATGAGGGCGGCGCGGGCGCCGAGGTCGTGGCGGTCAATGCCGCGACCGGCGAGACGCTTAGCCCCGTCGACCGCATCGATGCCCATGCCGGTGAGGGCATTCTGCATCAGGCATTTCTGACGCTTCTGGTCGAGGGACAGGGCGAAGACGCGCGCCTGCTGCTCTGCCGCCGCAGCCCGCTCAAGCGCCTGTGGGGCGGCGTGCTGGCCGACGGCTGCGCCGGGCATCCGCTCCCTGGGGAAGACGTCGCCGTCGCGACGGCGCGTCGCATCAACGAAGAGCTCGGCATCACGCGCGCATCCGACCAGCTCAAGCACCTCGGTCACGTGACCTACCGCGAGGACCACGGCGACGGTCGCTGCGAGTGCGAATGGTGCGAGGTCTACCTTGTCCATGTTGAGCCGGGCGAGCTGCATATCAACCAAGAGGAGATCTCGGAAGTGCGCCGCGTGGCCCCGTCCGAGCTCAAAGGCTACCTGCGGGGTCGCCCCGAGCAGCTGGCCCCCTGGCTCCGCGAGGCCCTCAGCGACCCATCCATCCGTGCTGCCCTCGCTATGTGACATCGGACAGCCCCTTTGCCATATCCAAACCGTCACAACATTCGATGAAAATCTCGAAAACGAGGAAAAGCGTCGAATGTTGTGACGGTTTTTGCCCAGAAGATCGCTTCTCATCCAAAAATCCCGCTTGACTGTATTGCAACAACACAGCGCAACGTAAGGGGTGTCCGATAACGGGCGCCCCTTTTTAAGTGGCAACGTGGCTGCGAATTCGGAGCGCCCCCAACAAGAAAGGTGGGGAGATGGAAGCGGAAAAGAAGGCGTTTAAGATCACCAAGCGCGAAATTGGATTTGTGCTGGGTATCGTTGTCTTTTTGCTAGTGAAGTTTCTTCCTTTGGCGGAGCTGAGCTCGACGGTCGAGCTTACGGTCGGCGGTCAGACCTGTCTGGCGTTGACGCTCGCCACGGTGGTGTTCTGGGCGTGTGGCGTGGCACAGCCGGGCTTTGTGGGCCTGCTCTATTGCGCGCTGCTCGTTCTGTTCAAGGTGTGCGTGGACGACACGGGCGCCGCGAGCATCTCGGCGACGGTCGCCTCCACGTTTAGCTCGTGGACCAAGGCCACCATGTGGCTCGTCATCGGCGCCTACCTCATCGCCAGCGCGGTCAAGGAGTCGGGCCTGGGCGAGCGCATCGCCTATGCGTTTATGCTCAAGTTCGTGCGCGATGCCAAGTCGCTCATCATCTCGATCTTCGCGCTCACCTTTGTGCTGTCGCTGCTGATCCCGCATCCGTTCCCCCGCGCCTTCCTCATCCTCGCCGTCGTCTCGGTCATCGCCGAGTCCGCCGGCTACGGTGACGACGACCGCGGCAAGCTCGGCTTCCTCGTGTTTGCCGCTGCCGCCCCGGGCTCCATGTTCTTCCTGACGGGCGATTCCACGCTCAACCCGCTCGTTGCGCAGTACAGCGCCGAGGCCGGCGGCATGAGCCCGTCCTTCGTCGACTGGTTCCTGTACATGAGCGTGCCCATGCTGGTCGCGCTGCTGTGCACCCTGTTCCTGGGCCTCTTCCTCTTTAAGCCCAGCAAGGAGCTCGTCTACGATCGCGAGCAGATCGTGGCCAAGCAGGCCGCGCTCGGCAAGCTCTCCGTCAAGGAGATCCGCACCATCGTGTGGCTTGTCATCGCCATTGCGCTGTGGCTCACTGTCTCGGGCGACTATATCGGCTGGGTCACCCTGGCCATTGGCGTCTGCCTCGCCATGCCCGTCATCGGCGAGGTCCTCACCCCCGCCAGCTGGAATGCTGTCGACATCAAGTCCCTCATGTTCCTGACGGCCGCCATGGCCGTGGGTTCCGTGGGCGGCGCCACCGGCATGAACGCCTGGATCGCCGACGTCGTGCTTCCCAGCTCCGTGCCCGAGAACATCTTCCTGTTCGCCCTGCTCGTCGCCGCGCTCTCCATGATCATCCACATGTTCATGGGCTCGGTCATGGCCGTGCTCGGTGTGTGCGTGCCGGCGTTCATCAGCTTCGCGGCCGGCTCCAGCGTAAGCCCGCTTGCCGTGGCGCTCATCGTCTTCACGTCCATCAACATCCACTACATCCTGCCGTTCCACAACCTGCCGATCCTTATCGGCGAGGGCAAGGACGCCGGCGGCTACACCTCCAAAGAGGCCATGCGCATGGGTATTCCCCTCACCGCGGTCGTCTTTATCGTCGTGCTGGTTGAGGCCGCCTGGTTCCACCTCTTTGGCCTGATGTAAACGGTCGAGTGCTTGGCTGTAATTAGCCGAGTGCTTGAACTGCGAGTGCCCGAGCGCCCCATCCATGAGCGCCGTGGCCCCACTACGTTCCCCAGCCCGGCGGCACTCCCGCCGCCGGGCACTCTCCCGAAAGGAGCACGCTATGTCCACTACCGATGCTTCCCAGATCCACGACCTGCGCTCCGCGCTCGACTTTTTGCGCGAGATGCCGGGCCAGCTGCTTGAGACCGACACCCAGGTCGATCCCGATGCCGAGGTCTCGGGCGTCTATCGCCACGTCGGTGCCGGCGGCACCGTTATGCGTCCGACCAAAGAGGGTCCGGCGATGGTCTTCAACAACGTCAAGGGCTTTGACGATGCCAAGGTCTGCATCGGCATGCTTGCCAGCCGCAAGCGCGTTGCCGCCCTGCTCGACCTGGACGAGGAGCACCTGGGCCTCGAGATCGGTAAGCGCTTCGAGAACCTGATCGCGCCCGAGCAGATCGCCGAGGGCAAGCATGTCGACTGCCAGGAGGTCGTGTACAAGGCGACCGACGAGGGCTTTGACCTGCGCAAGATCGTTCCCGCTCCCACCAACACCCCCGTCGACGGCGGCCCCTACATCACCATGGGCCTCGCCTACGGCACGAGCCCCGACGGCTCCCAGTCCGACGTGACCATCCACCGCTTCTCCTGCGTCGACAAGGACAAGCTTGCCATGTGGATCACCCCGGGCAGCCGTCACCTGGGCGCGTTCTTCGACGAGTACTGCCAGCGCGGCGAGGACATGCCCATCTCCATCTCCATCGGCCTGGATCCCGCCGTGTACATGTGCTGCGGCTTCGAGGCTCCCACCACGCCGCTCGGCTTCAACGAGCTGCAGATCGCCGGCGCCCTGCGCGGCCGTGCTGTCGAGCTCGCCGACTGCGTCACCGTTCCGCAGAAGTGCATTGCCAATGCCGAGTACGTGCTCGAGGGCTACCTCATGCACGATGAGACCATCAACGAGGACGTCAACGGCCACGGCTACGCCATGCCCGAGTTCCCCGGCTACACCGGTGGCGCCAAGGTCTGC
>URZR01000197.1 GCA_900552425.1 uncultured Collinsella sp.
CATCCGAGTCGCGCTCGAACATCTTGACGGCATAGTAACGACGGCGATTTGCAGCGACGGATGCGGGCAGCTGCGATTCGATATGCTGCAGCACGTCCTCGATCGCGGAATCAAACGCATGGCGTTGGCCAGAGCCCTTGGTAGCGGCGGTGGTTTTCGCCTTATCGATAAGGGCATCGACGCCATTGTTCTTCAAAGCGGAGACCATGACGACCGGGCAGCCCAACGCCTTCTCCAGGCGGGCGACGTCGATGGTGTCGCCGTTCTTTTTCACCAGGTCTGCCATGTTGAGGGCGACCCCCACGGGCAGCCCCGTCTCGATCACTTGAAGCGCCAGGTACAGGTTGCGCTCCAGATTGGTGGCGTCAACCACCTGCACCACAACGTCCGCCTCACCGCTCATGAGGTAGTCGCGCGAGCACTGCTCCTCGGGGCTGTAGGGGGAAAGCGAGTAGATGCCGGGGAGGTCCGTGATGGTAACGTTCTTGTCGCTTAGGAGCTTGGCTTCCTTTTTCTCAACCGTGACACCGGGCCAGTTGCCAACGTAGCCGTTGGCGCCGGTGATCAGGTTGAAAAGCGTGGTCTTGCCGCAGTTGGGGTTACCCGCCAGCGCGACATGGATCTGAGAATCCGCCATTCAATCCTTCTTCCTTGTGTGCCCGCGCTGTCATCTCCGAGCGGGCTGGATATTGTGCTTCAACGTTGCATTGCTAAGTTAGAAAAACCTAACTTTACCTGCAAGAATACATGCCGCTGGCCCTTACTGGACCTCGACGACGGCAGCCTCCTCCTTGCGGATGGAAAGCTCGTAGCCGCGCACGTTGATCTCGACCGGATCTCCGAGCGGTGCGACCTTTACGACCTTAAACGACGTGCCCTTGATGAGCCCCAGGTCCATAAGGTGACGGCGCAGTGCACCCTCACCGTGAAGCTTGACGATGGTAGAGCTCTCGCCCACCTTGACGTCACCCAACGTCTTCATGTACTTGTCCCCCTTTCAGCTTTTTGCGAAATGCTGCGAACTAACCGACGGTCATGATGTGCATGGCAACCTTGGAATCGATACCAAAGCGTGCACCCAGCACCGTGACGATGATATTGGCGCCACTCGAGCTCACCACGTGGATCTCGTTGCCCTCGACAAAGCCGAGGTCCTTGAGATGGTGCTTCATATCCTCATTGCCCTTTACGCGAGACACGCGCACGGTTTCGCCCGCTTTTACCATCGAAAGCGGCATAGCCGGCATCTGCGGTCCGCAAGACATGAGTGAGCTCCTAACGTCAGTTCGTCCTCAACATCGACGCAGCAAAAGTTAACCACGTCTATGTTCGCTATAGTAAACTAGCACGTGGTTAACTTTTTGGAAAGGGTCCCCATTTAGATTTCGAAAAAGTTTCCTATACGAAACAAAAAGGCGCGGCAAAGAGCTGTCCTTTGCCGCGCCCTGTCATGCTTAGAGCGAGAGGTTTCTGATCGATGTGACGCAGGAAGCCTCGTCTACGCCCGAAACGCGGAAGATGATGTCCTCGCCGCACTCGCCGTAGAGAGCCATGAGCCCCATTACATCGCGGCCGTCGGTATGGCGATCGCCGATACTGACCGATACGTTGCTACGATGCTTGGCAATGATGTCGTAAAGCAGCGCAACCGGGCGGGCATGCAGTCCCAACGGATCTTTAATCGTCTTTGTAAACTCGACCATGTCCCCTCCCGCGGCATCGCACATTCGGCCGGCAAAACCCAGCCACGTGGTAGTTATTGTACCGTTAGATGCTCGTTGAGGGCGGGATGGAAACCGCATCCCACTTCGAGCGTCAACGATGGGACACAGTTTCCGTCACGTCCGGTCAACCTATGCCCTCGCAACGCCCGCGCATAAAAAACGAGGGAAGGAGCGCGTCCTTCCCTCGTTACAGGCACTATGTAGCCGCTCGCCTACATCAGGCGCAGGCTAACGTCCTTGAGCTGGGCGCCAGAAACGGCACTCGGGGCGCCCGACATGAGGTCGGAGCCACTGGCCGTCTTGGGGAACGCCATGACGTCGCGGATGGAGTCGGAGCCGGTGAGTAGCATGCACACGCGGTCCAGGCCCAGGGCGAAGCCGCCCATCGGGGGCGCACCAAACTTGAGCGCCTCCATGAGGAAGCCAAACTGCGACTCGGCACGCTCCTCGGTAAAGCCCAGGAGCTTGAGCATGGACATCTGCATCTCGGCGTTGTGGATACGCATACCACCGCCGCCGGCCTCAAAGCCGTCCATGACAAAGTCGTAGGTGCAAGAGCCGGCTGCCAGCGGATCTGCCTCGATCTTGGCGATGTCGGTCTCGGTCGGCAGGGTGAAGGGCTGGTGCTCGGCAGCGTAGGCCTTGCGGTCCTCGTCCCAGTGGAACAGCGGGAAGTTGACGACCCACAGGAAGTCGTGGCCCTCGCGCTTGATCTCGAGCGCGTTAGCCATGTGGGAACGCATGCCGCCCAGGATCTCGTCGGAGAGCAGGCGCGGGCCGGCGGCGAACATCACAAGGTCGCCGGGCTCGACGTCCATGCGCTCGCGCAGAGCAGCCATCTCCTCGTCCGAGAAGAACTTGACGATGGGGCTGTTGATGGAGCCGTCCTCGCGGAAAGCGATCCAGGCCAGGCCCTTGGCGCCAAACGTGGAGGCCACGCCGGCAAGCTTATCGATCTTGGCGCGAGCCCAGGCACCGGCGCCCTTGGCGTTGATGGCCTTGACGACAGAGCCCTCCTCGTTAGCGGCGGTCGCAAAGACCTTGAACTTGGAGTTGGCAAAGATGTCGGTCAGGTCGACCAGGTGCATGCCATAGCGGGTATCGGGCTTGTCGGAGCCATAGGTGTCCATGGCCTCCCAATAGTCCATGCGGCGCAGCGGCGTGGGCATCTCGACACCCATGCGGCCGAAGGCATCGGCAAGAACCTCTTCGAGCGCGCTCATAACGTCGTTCTGGTCCACGAAGGACATCTCGATATCGACCTGGGTGAACTCGGGCTGACGGTCGGCACGCAAGTCCTCGTCGCGGAAGCACTTGGCAACCTGATAGTAGCGCTCGACGCCACCGACCATAAGCAGCTGCTTCAGGAGCTGCGGGGACTGCGGCAGGGCGTAGAAGTTGCCCGGCTGGATGCGGCTGGGGACGATGAAGTCGCGGGCGCCCTCGGGCGTGGACTTGAACAGGGAGGGCGTCTCGACCTCCATGAACTCACGGTTGTGCAGCGCCTCGCGAATGGCAAAGGTAAAGTCGGAGCGCAGCTTGAGGTTGGCCATCATCTCGGGACGACGAAGGTCCAGATAGCGATAGCGCAGGCGGGTGTCCTCGCTGGTCTCGATGCCGTCCTCGATCTGGAACGGCGGGG
>URZR01000198.1 GCA_900552425.1 uncultured Collinsella sp.
AGAACGGCATGGCATACAACAGCTATGTTATCTTGGGCGATAAAATCGCTGTCGC
The DNA here is from genome assembly GCA_900552425.1 of uncultured Collinsella sp. GTDB lineage: Bacteria > Actinomycetota > Coriobacteriia > Coriobacteriales > Coriobacteriaceae > Collinsella. The sequence goes on from URZR01000198.1 coordinate 56, forward strand.
CGATTCGGTTGACGCTGGCTTTGTCGACGAATGGCTCGGCAACCTCGAGGCCGCGCTCGACGGCCGTACGCCCGACTACCTGGTCGTCCATCACATGGAGCCCGATCACTCCGCCGGCATCGCCGCCTTTATGGAGCACTATCCCCAGGCACAGATTGTGGCAAGCATGGGCGCCTTCCGCATGATGGTCAACTACTTTGGCACCGACTACCCCGAGCGCAAGATGGTTGTCAAAGAGGGCGACGTGCTCGACCTGGGTGGCCACAGCCTAACGTTTGTCGGCGCCCCCAACGTGCACTGGCCCGAGGTGATCTTCTCCTACGAGTCCACCGACAAGGTGCTCTTTAGTGCCGACGGCTTTGGCAAGTTTGGCGCCAACGACATCGAGGATCCGGAAGGGTGGGCCTGCGAGGCGCGCCGTTACTACTTTGGCATCGTGGGCAAGTTCGGCAAGTTTGTACAGGCCGTGCTCAAGAAGGCCGCCGATTTGGACATCCAGGTCATCTGCCCGCTCCATGGTCCCGTTCTTACCGAGAACCTGGGCTATTACCTCGACACCTATAACACCTGGTCGAGTTATCAGCCCGAGGACGAGGGCATCACGATTGCCTACGCGAGTGTGTATGGCCATCTGAAGGCTGCCGTTGAGGAGCTCGCGTCTGCGCTCGAGGCCCGCGGCCAGAAGGTTTCCGTCTTTGACCTGGCTCGCGACGACATGGCCGAGGCCGTTGAGGACGCGTTCCGCTACGACCGCCTGGTGCTCGCCTCCATCACCTATCAGGGCGAGATCTTCCCGTTCATGAGCGCCTTTATCCACACGCTCGCCGAGCATGCCTATCAGAACCGTACCGTGGCGCTTGTCGAGGCCGGTTCCTGGGCGCCTGCAGCTGCCAAGGTTATGACCAAGGAGCTCGAGGGTATGAAGGACATCACCCTGGCGCAGAACAAGGTGACCGTCCTGGGTTCGCTCAACGACGCCTCGCGCGCTCAGATCGAGGCCCTCGCCGACGAGCTTTCCAAGTAGCGACACGTTCGCTTTTAACGCTCAAACCACCACAAAGGGGACAGGCACCTTTGTGGTGGTTTTTGTTTAAGCGCCGGCGATGATGAGGCTCGGGCGGGCGTCGTCGGCGGTCTCGGCGATAGAGGTGGCAACGGCATCGTCAGGGTCACGGTCCATCACGATGGCGTTGACGTCGGTCAGCTCGGCAAAGCGGTACATGCCCCGTCCGTTGACCTTGCTGGCGTCCATGAGGGCCACGCTTTGGCGGGCGGCGCCAATCATGGCCGCTTTGGTCTCGGCCATCTGCGGAAAGTCGGTCGTAAAACCGCAGCCGGGAACAAAAGCGCCAGGGCACATGACGGCAAGATCGGCGTGGACCATTTGGAGCGCCTGCATGGTAAGTGGACCGTACAGATAGCGATGACCTTTGCGCAGTGCCCCGCCCAGCATGACAACATCGACCGAGGGCATGCTCTCGTCGATGTAATCGGCAATGGTAATGTCGGCCGTGATGACGGTGATGCCGTCGTGCTGGTCGAGGAGCCGGACAAACTCGAGTGCCGTGGTGCCTGAGTCGACGAGCAGCGTGTCACCATTGCCGACGAGTTCAATGGCGCTTTGTGCGATGGCCTGCTTGGCGGCGACGTTGACATTGATGCGGCGATCCTGCGTGGAGACGGTCAGACGTTTGTGGAGTGATACGGCACCGCCGTGCGTGCGGCGCAGCTTGCCTGCTTCGGCGAGCGCGTCCAGGTCGGCGCGGGCGGTGACGGAGGACACGCCAAAGGTCTGGGCGATTTCTGCCACCTGCACCGAGGCGTTATGTTCGAGCATCTCCATGATGGCGGCACGACGCTCATCGGCGAAGGCTCGGGTTGTCGCATGGGCCATAGCTGCTCCGTTCTCAACATCAATTTGCAGGAATTGTGTTGAATCCATTTTCGTTCATTTTCTTTTTGAGTAAGAAAACACCTTTCGATTACTTATCTTTTCTATAAAAGAAAGATGATTCGCTTGAAAACTGCAATGTCGTATAGAGGGATCCGGCGCGAATCCCTTCCGTTTGCTTTTCAAAAACGAGTGTCTTGACCTGTGTGCCGGTGATATCTCATGCGTGCGACACCGTCGATTTTCATACAATGGGCGCAGCAAAACGCAAGGTAAAACGCCTTGTGAACAACTACGCCCGATGTCCAGATGCGGGCGAGGGAGAGGAGCAAACGCTCATGGCACTTGTTACCACCGAAAAGATGCTCAAGGACGCTCAGGCCGGCCATTACGCCGTTGGCGCGTTCAACGTCGAGAACCTCGAGTTTGTTATGGCCGTTCTGGCCGCTGCCGAGGAGACCAAGTCCCCCGTCATCATGCAGACCACCCCGGGCACCATCAAGACCGCTGGTCTGGACTACTTCTACGGCATGGTCAAGGCTGCTGCCGAGCGCGCTTCTGTGCCCGTCGCTCTGCACCTCGACCACGGCGATGGTTATGACCGCTGCATGCAGGCTTTCCGCACTGGCTATACCTCCGTTATGATCGACGGTTCGCACGAGTCCTTCGAGGACAACATCGCTCTGACCAAGTCCGTCGCCGATGCTGGCCGCGCCATGGGCGTGCCCGTCGAGGCCGAGCTCGGTAAGGTTGGCGGCAAGGAGGACGACGGTCCCGCGGTTGAGGGCGAGAGCCCCTACACCGATCCTGCCGAGGCCAAGGAGTTCGTTGAGCGTACCGGCTGCACCTCCCTCGCAATTGGCGTTGGCACCAGCCACGGTGTGTACACGAGCGATCCGCACATCGAGCAGTCCGTGGTCAAGGCCATCCGCGACGCCGTCGACGTGCCGCTGGTTCTGCACGGCACCTCCGGTGTGCCCGACGAGCAGGTTGCCGAGGCCGTGAAGAACGGCATCTGCAAGGTTAACTACGCTACCGAGCTGCGTCAGGCCTACACCAAGGGTTTCATGGCCTACATGGCCGAGAACCCCGCCTGCTTCGATCCCAAGAAGCCGGCCAAGGAGGGTATGCGCGAGATCACCGAGCTGGTTAAGATCCGCATGACCAACCTCAACTCTGTGGGCAAAGCAGAGTAACAGCAAGGGTACTCCGACTCGCTACATATCCCGGGGAGGGACGAGGGCTTAGTTCCCCAATCGTCCTCGGGCATGCAAAAAGCCTCGCTGCGCACTTCGTGCGGCGAGGCTTTTTGCCCCCTGCGGAAAGATTGGGGAACTAAGCCCTCGTCCCTCCCAGGTTGACCTACTCGAGGTCGTCGCCCTTGTGGCGTTGGGGCTGA
>URZR01000199.1 GCA_900552425.1 uncultured Collinsella sp.
CGTTGGCGCGGCACTCTTCGAAGCATTGACAGATGGTATCGAGGAACCAGCGATAGTAGTCCTCGTTGAATTTTCCCGTCCACCAGCTGCGATGGTAGGCGACGATCGAAGTGTGGTCGTGCGTCGCGGAGAGCAGAACGCAATCACGGTCGATTCCGTAGCGCTCGGCGAGCATCGTCTTAACCTCCTCGGCCATGCTCTCCTCAAACTCGAGAACATCGGCGTTGAAGAGAAAAACTTCGCGGTCGTCCTGTTGGAAAAGAATCGCGTTGGCGAAGACGTCGTCATGGACGCCTGTCGCAGGCTCCAGACGGTTGGGGAGGTTACGGTATCCGATTAGATAGATGTCGCCTTGCGGGGTAATCTTGCGGCGTGCATGTCCGATATTCATGCAAGTTCTCCTTTTTGTCGCGCCGCGTTTAAAGCGGCAAGGATGGTTTGGAGGAGGCGCTCATGGGAACCGGCGGCAAAGCCGGAGTTCATGGCCTCATAGGTGATTTTCTCGTACGCATCGGGGGCCGGCAGATACTTCTGCCCTCCGTTGACAAGCGTGGCGAAGAGCACGGGGCAGAATCGGGCGGCGCGCACGGCGGCGCCAAACGAGCTCGAAACCTCGGGCTGGATACCAACGAACTCGGCATTTCCCAGCCGAAGTAAATAGACCCTCGTACGCTGTTCGCCCGCCGCATGAAACTCATAAGTTCGATGCGGGGCCAATGAGCAGAAGTCGGCGCGCGTCTGGGCGGGCAAAAGGACGTCGACCGTGCGAGCATCGACGCCGATGGCATCGTCCTCACGCGCCGCACGGACGGCCTCAATCAACGCATCGCTCAGAACGCGACCCTGTCGATGCAGCATGCGATATCCACTCTCGTGAGCATCTAACGTTTGCTTCGCCCCGGTCGAATCAAACGCAACGGTCACGGCGCGCTCCGCCGGACTCTGATCCCCCGCGGCACCGGGCAGCAGCAACACAACTCCGCCCAATTCGCGCTCGAGAGCCATGGCGGCAAAGCCAAAGAGGTCCCCGCTCACCACGCGCTTCCCTTGAGAATCGTGCGATCCGTCGAGCACGGAAGACTGGACATCAGCCGTCGCAAGCATGGCAACGAGCCCGCCCTCAGCATCCCTCGCGACAAGTACGGGCATCGCGTGGTCGGCAAACCCCTTGGGGTCTACTCCCAGCCACCAGCCGGCCGGCGTCTCAATGTCGCGGTTAACGTTCACAGGACAGTGGCCCTCCGCCGAGGCGAGCGTGACAGAGCGAATGCCCGCAACCGCCTGCTCAACAGCCGCGCGTGTCGCGGCGATGAGCGCGGCACGATAGCGCTCATTTCGATCGCGGGCATCGGTGTCGGCCAGATGCCCAGGGGTGCGCACGTGAGGCGCAGAAAACGTGTGGGTCGGGACCACCCAAGAAAAGGCGCCGTCGCAATTGGAGACATCCTTGACAACCTCACGCAGATCGGCGAGTAGGGCCGGAGCGATCGAGGTAACCTCAAGTGAAAGGATGCAAGCGCGCCGCCCCATCCCTTCGACCACGAAGGCACGGACAAAGATTTCATGACGGAGTGCGTCGAAACCGTCGAACGGCAATACGTCCTCTAAGTTAATGGCCACCCGGGCGGCTCCGGCCTTCATCTCTCCCTTATCCATGGCGAACGCCCTCCTTTATCTGTCGCTCACTCGATGCCGTACAGGCGCTGTGCCGTGCCGCCAAGCATAAGGTCCTTGTCCGTATCACTTAAATCTGTAGCGCGGACGCAGGCGACACCCTCTGTTAGCCACTCGCGTTTAACGGGATAACTCGTACCAAAGACAATATGGTCTGCACCAAGGACTTCAACCGCACAGGCAAGAAGCGTCTCGCCCCAGGGCTGGGCATGGGACATGTCGAAATAAACGTTGTTCTCAAGACGCTTGGAGACCGTCTCGGTATCGGTCTGGAAGCGACCCGAGGCATCTGGACGCTTGGGACCGTGCGGCAGCAGCATCTCCTTAAACGCAAAATAAGCGCCACCGAGCATGGAGTGGACCATCTTGACGTTGGGATAACGCTCGAAGAAGTCGCTGAAGATTTCACGACCGATCACCGTGGTCTGGTCGACGCAACGGCCGTAGGAGCGACGCAGGTTGTCGTATGCGAGCAGCGACGTATGCTCGACCGGTACGGGCACATGGTGCACGTAAACGGTGACGCTGCGTTCGTTCAGTCGCTCAAAAAAGCCCGAAAAGATCGGATCGTCAAGATAGCGCTTGCCGTAGTGGGCGCAGAGTTGCACGCCCGCGAAACCCTCGTCGAGCCTGCGATCGAGTTCCTCAAGGTTCGCCTCGGTGCCAAAGGGAGGCACGGCGACAAGTGGTATCAAGCGACCGTTCGACGCTTTTGCGTCAGCGGCCATACCGTCGTTGAAGCGCCGGCACATCTCGAGTGACATCCACTCATGGCAGCCGGGGAGTTTGAGAATCGCTTTATCGACCCCCGCCTCGTCCATGTCTGCCAGACGCTTCTCAAGGGTGTAGTCTCCCTCGATATAGTTAAGGCCCGGGAAGCCAGCGGGCTTTTCGATCACAATCTGTCGCTTGCCCGTGGGGCTTACGGTCAGATAGCCCTCGGTGTCGTAAGCGCGGGGCACCTCGGCCAAAAACTGTTCACAGAGTGTCTCGTCATGGAAGATGCGCTCGTCAAACCAGTAGGAATTTGCATCGATAATCATTGGTGGGGACCGCCTTTCATCTTGTCGAGAACATTCTAAAAAAGCGGACACACGGACATCAATTCCAGTTGAAGCACACTGTATTCCATTTTGGAATACAGTTTTCCGTTCACACGCGAACCCCACTCACCCAAACGATCGAGACGCCGACAACGCGAGCTTTAACAGAAAACGGGCGACCCGAATCTGTTACGGGCCGCCCGTTAAATGACAGACTATCTCTGTCGTTATGATTGACGGTAATGGTCAAAGAAATCGGCGAGGTCTTCGAGGGACTCTTTGAGCACTTCCATGCGCGGCAGGTACACGATACGGAAGTGGTCGGGCTCAGCCCAGTTAAAGCCGCCGCCGCGCGTGATCAGGATCTTCTTCTCGTGCAGCAGGTCAAGGGCGAACTGCTCGTCATCGGTAATGTTGAACTTCTTCACATCCATCTTGGGGAAGATGTAGAACGCCGCACGCGGCTTAACCACCGAGATGCCGTCAATCTTGTTGAGCGCCTCATACACAAAGTTGCGCTGCTCGTAGACACGGCCGCCGGGGCGGATG
>URZR01000200.1 GCA_900552425.1 uncultured Collinsella sp.
GGTCCTGCATGCGGTTGAACATCATCTCGCGAAGCTTCTCCAACGAGCCCTGCGTGACGATAGCCATGGCGCGGTTCCAGAAGAGCGAGGACAGGACACCGACGCCGTAGATGCAGGCGAGGGTGGTCACGAGCTGCAGAATCTTGGGCTGTGCGGCTTCCCAATCGCCCGACTGCCACGATTCGCTAATAATCTGCAGGGCGCTCTGCAGGAAGGTCGCGCCGATGGAGTTGATGATGGCGCAGAGCACCACGCCGGCGACGACGAGGGGCAAAAGCACGGGATAGAAGCCAAAGAGCGTCTTGATGAGGCGCGACATGGTGCCGCCCTTGCGGTTGAGCGCGCGCTCGGCGGTCGTTGCCTTACTCATGGGCCTCGCCTCCTTCCTGGGTCTGAGCTTGCGTTGCGGATGCCTCGGTGTCGGCCTCGACGGCCCCTTCGCCCTCGGCAGACATCTTGTTTTGCGAGGTAAAGGTCTCGCGGTAGATTTCGCTCGTCTTAAGCAGCTCATCGTGGTTGCCGATCTGCGCGATACGGCCGCCCTCCATGACAATGATGCGGTCTGCGTCCTGCACGGAGCTGATGCGCTGGGCGATGATGAGCTTGGTCGTGTTGGGCAGATAGCTTGCCAGCCCTGCGCGGATCTTGGCGTCGGTCTTGGTGTCGACGGCGCTGGTGGAGTCGTCCAGGATCAAGATCTTGGGGTGACGCAGCAGGGCGCGTGCAATGCACAGGCGCTGCTTCTGACCGCCCGAAACATTGGAGCCGCCCTGTTCGATCCAGGTGTCGTAGCCCTTGGGGAAACCGTCGACAAACTCGTCGGCGCAGGCCAGATGCGCTGCCTCGCGGACTTCCTCGTCGGTGGCGTTCGGGTCGCCCCAACGCAGGTTCTCGGCGATGGTGCCGCTAAACAGCACGTTTTTCTGCAGCACCATGGCGATCTGGTGGCGCAGTGCGTCCAGGTCGTAGTCGCGCACGTCCACGCCGCCCACGCGCACAGCGCCTTCGGTGGTGTCGTACAGGCGGGCGATGAGGTTAACGAGCGTGGACTTGGCCGAACCGGTGCCGCCGATGATGCCGATGGTCTCGCCGCTCGTAATGTGCAGGTCGATATCGTCGAGCGCCTGGCGCTTCGCATGCTTGGAATACTTAAAGCTCACGTGGTCAAAGTCGATGGAACCGTCGGCAACCTCGAGCACGGGCTCGGCGGGATCGGCGATCGTGGGCTCGGCGGCCAGCACCTCGGCAATGCGGTGTGCCGATTCGTCGGCCATGGTCACCATGACAAAGATCATCGACAGCTGCATCAGGCTCATGAGAATCTGGAAACCATAGGTAAAGGTCGAGGAGAGCTGGCCCACGTCGAACAGCGTGCCCTGGCTCGTGATGATGAGCTTGGAGCCCAGGTAGATGATGACGACAAACGCGCCGTTGACGCAGATGTTCATCATGGGGTTGTTAAAGGCGAGCAGCTTCTCGGCGCGGGTGAAGTCCATCTGGACGTCGCGCGCGGCGGTCGCGAACTTCTCCTTCTCAAAGTCTTCGCGCACATAGCTCTTGACCACGCGCATGCCGGTGACGTTTTCCTCAACGGACTCGTTAAGGGCATCATACTTGTGGAACACGCGCGAGAAGATGGGGCGCACCTTAAAGATGATAAAGAACAGTCCAAAGCCCAGCAGCGGAATGATGACCAGGTAGACCATGGCGACGCTGCCGCCCATGATAAACGCCATGGTAAAGGCGAAGATCAATACCAGCGGCGCGCGCACGGCGATACGGATGATCATCATAAAGGCCTGCTGCACGTTGTTGATATCGGTGGTCAGGCGCGTGACGAGCGAGGAGCTCGAGAACTCATCGATGTTGGCAAAGCTGAACGTCTGGATCTTGTAGAACAGGTCGTGACGCAGGTTCTTGGCGAATCCGCAGCTCGCATGGCTGCAGGTGACACCAGCCGCGGCGCCAAAAGCAAGCGACGTCAGCGCGATGAGCACCAAAAAGCCTGCGGTGGGAAGCATCTCGGCTACGGTGGCGCCGTCTTTGATAGCGTCGATCAGGTTGGCGGTGATAAATGGAATCAGCATCTCGCAGAGCACCTCGCCAAGCACGAGCAGCGGCGTGGCAACAGTGACTTTCATATAGTCGCGGATGCTTCCCATGAGGGTTTTAATCATCCAGTTCCTCCCAGGTTACGCGGATTTTATCGAGCATTTCGGCGAGGTCCTCGCGCTCGTCGTGGGTGAGCGCGCTAAAGGCCCGTTCTCTAAAGCGGATGCGGGCCGCCTGGTCGATGCGGGCGTTTTCCCGGCCGGTTTCGGTCAGGCGAATGGTGAGTTGCCGTCGATCCTTGGGGTTACGGCTGCGCTCGATGAGGCCGTTGAGCTCGAGCTTGGACAGGATCTCGGAAAGCGATCCCGGCTTGAGGTCAAAGTGCATGCCGAGCTCCTGCTGCGACATCTCGCCGCCGGGTTGCTTGGCCAGCAGGCAGATGATGGGCGCCTTGCCGGATACGCCTCCGCCATGAAAGTGCATGTAATGGCCGCAGAAGCCAAGCCCGTTAAGGATGCGCTTGGCAAGTGCATCCGATTGCGATTGCGCCTCGGGCGAATCTGCAGGCTCGATGGGGTCGCCGCCCGGCGTATGGGGGCAGAGGTCGATGCATTCGTCGCACATGGTGTTGCTCCTTTCTTTAGTTAGGTAGAGAAATTGTTTTGTACCTAAGTGATTCTAGAGGTACCTAACTGATTGTCAAGGTACCGAATCGATTTTGTGGCAGTGCTGGGGTGCCGGTGCCAGGGGAATCTTGGACAGTCTTCGCAGCGTAGATTCAGCGGGCCACGGCGTATCCCGGAGTTTTCGATAGGTTCATTAAGGGGGCGAGACTGGCAGCTGCCGGTCTCGCCCCTTGGCTTTCCGAGACTTAGAGCGGCTCGTCGCCGGTTCGGAGGATGGCGAGATATGGCTCATATGAAAACGTGCGGTATCGTTTCCTGCTCGTATCACGTTGGACAAGAATGCCCCAATCGGTAAATTGGGATATAAGGTTGTTTGCGCTCGATCTGCTAATCTGCATTCGTTCAGACACAAAGGCGGTGTCGACGATCGGATTGCCCTCGAGAAGGTCGAGTAGCATAAGGGCGTTCGTCGTAGCCCTTCCCGCCTTTTCGCGAATCAGCCTTTCGG
>URZR01000201.1 GCA_900552425.1 uncultured Collinsella sp.
GCCGGGGCCTTACTGTTTTCCCAGATAAAACCTACCAAAATAAATCTGTCCCTTTTTGGCAGGTCGAGGGCTACAGGCGGTAGGGGACGCCGCTGCGAATGATGGACTCGCGTACCAGGACATCCATCGCATCGAGGGTGATCTCGGGCATCTCGCGATACTTCTGCAACACCGAAAGCTCCGTGCAGGCCAGAATGACGCGGTCGCAGCCGCTACGGGCGAACTCCCACATCACGCGGTCGAACTTATCCATATCGGGCTCGCGCCCGGCCTTCACATCGTCGTAAATGAGCGACATCACGTCGGCCTGGCGCTTTTCGCTGGGATAGACGACCTCAACGCCGGCGGTCTCACATTCGCGCCCATAGACGTCTGCGCCCACGGTACCGTCGGTGCCCATGATGCCGATCTTGTGCACCGGCTCGGCCGGCATACTCAGGTTGGGGTCGAACTCGCACTCCCCCATCACCGCACCCGCAAGGGCATAGCGCACCGACTCACGCGGCATGTGAATAATCGGCACCTTCGTAAACGACTGGATCTGGTCGTAGAAGTAGTGTGACGTGTTGCAGGGAATGGCAATGTGCGCACAACCCAGCGACTCGAGCGCTTGGGCGCACTCCTTCATGGTCGCCAGCAGCTCGGCATGCTCACCGGTCTTGATGGCCAGCGTGCGGTCGGGCATGGTCGACTTGGAGAGCACCACCATGTCGATATGTTCCTGATCGCAGGCAGCAGCCGTATGACGCACCACCTGGTCGTAGTAATACGACGTGGCCTCGGCGCCCATGCCGCCGATAACTCCCAGCTTTTCCATCGCCGCCTCCTTGGTGACGCCCCGCAATTGCGCGTATCATACCCGCGCCCGCCCGATACATACCGGACGGGCGCCATGCTCGTCTACTTGTAATAGGTCTTGAACAGCTTAAAGTGGCGCAGCTTGGTGTGCCACATGCGCAGCCAGCGGTTAAAGACAAAGTCGCCCTTCATAAACGAAGGATCGGCAGCCTTGCCCTCCTTGGCCAGACGATGTGCCTTCGCACGCAGCTCGGGGTCCTTGACGTACTTGTCAACGACGCCCATAGGAACAACCATCCACAGAGCCTCATCCTGCGCCGTTACAAATTCCGGCTCAAACGGGCGGTTATAGACGTACTCATCCACCACATATTTAGCAACGTTAAAGCCACTATTGGTGACATAGTAATTACTGCGGCCCTGACGCGTGTTGAAGTCGAAGAACTTAAACGAGCCATCGCGCTCGTCGTACTTGACGTCGAAGTTGGAGAAGCCCGTAAACTTAAGGTCCTCAAGCAGCTTGCGCACGCCACCCATGAGCTCGTCGTTGGGCTCAGTGATGATGCAGGCATGGTTGCCGACACCGTGGGGCTGATGCTCCTCGAGCAGCACGTGACCCAGGCACATCATGCGAACCTTGCCGTTGCGGTCGGAATAACTGGTAAGCACGCGCATGTACTCGTCGTTGCCGGGCACGCGGTCCTGCAAGATGAGATCATCGGTGTAGCCGCTGGCGTACACGTCGCGAATGACTTGTTCCAGCTCGGCGCGATCGGCAATCTCGTAGGCCTTCTTCTGACCCTCGAACTCGTGCTCCCACCACATGATGCCGTCAGAGGGCTTCAGAATCATCGGAAAGGGGAAGTCGATCTGGTCGAGCACCTCGGCGGAAGCCTCACCCTGAGCGTTGAGCATCGCCATGGTAAAGGTAAACGTGTGCGGATAGGGCACACCGTGCTTCTCACACAGCTCGTAGAAGATCTCCTTCTTCTGGCACTGCTCGAGCATGCTGTAGGGCGCATAAGGCGCGATGACGTTCGAGGCAAGCTGGCCGGCGTCCTGGGCCTGCGCGGCAAGCGCGACGTAGTTGTCGCCGCAGCCCATGAGAATAATCTTCTTATCAGGATTGGCCTGTGCGACGCCGTTAACGGTCTCGATCATGACCGGCATGGTGTCGATATTCACGTTAGGCGTGTAGTCGATAATCTGGCTGCGATACGCGGGGCCGGTCTGGTACTTGCCAAAGACCAGGCTCTTGACCTGATACTCCTCGTAGAAAGCGCGCGCCACCGAATACGCGTTGATGTCGCCGCCGAGCAGCACGGGGATAAACTCGCGCTCTGTAAACTGCAATGCCATGGAAACTTCCTATCTAGAACTGCCCACACGACGGGCGGTCTTTGTGCAACTGATTTATTCTAGCGTGCCAAACCGCCGGCGCCCAAAGCTCCACCGTATCTATGGCAATCGACGCAATCGTCCGGCACGAAGGCCAGCACGAAGACGGCGCTCACCGTTGTATGACAATGGGCAATGAACCTACCATTGTTGTAGGATTCAGCGTATTGACATCCTCAAACGAAAGGCGCGCACGTGCCCCAAGACCATCCGACCGATAACCCCATCCTCAATGCCGCGAAACGCGAGCTGGCGGAACGCGCACAAACGGCCGTTCCCCTACGCACGGCAAACGATGCCTACGACAGGCCCGCCCGCATCGTCTCGATCAACACGTCGGCACACAAGGGCACGCGCAAGTCGCCCGTCGCCGATGGACACGACACCGTTATAGAACAATTTGGCCTCGCCTCCGACGCACACGCCGGGCATTGGCACCGTCAGGTTTCCTTTTTGGCCGCAGAGTCCATCCAGACGGCGCAGGCCCGCGGACTCGATGTGCGCAAGGGTGACTTTGGGGAGAACTTCACCACGCAAGGCATCAATCTACTCTCGCTCCCCTTGGGCACGCAGCTCAAGCTTGGCAGCGAGGTGCTTGTCGAAATCAGCCAAATCGGCAAGGTCTGCCACACACGCTGTGCCATCTACTATCTCGCCGGCGACTGCATCTTTCCCCACGAGGGCGTTTTTGGCGTGGCGCTAAAGGGCGGAGAGGTCCATATCGGCGACGACATCCAGGTGGTCAAGCTCGGCGACGGCACCTGCTCGTTCACCCCTGCCGAGGCCCTCGAAGAGATTGAGCGGACTCGTCAGGAGGGCACGCTGTAGTTGTAAAACCCCACGTTGAGATAGCTTTTACAGCCCAAAACACCTCTCAAACAGGGCTCTATAACGTTAAAGTTGAACTCTATGGTTTCTCAACAATTCATCATAACTGCAGGTCAAAGCCAAAGCCTCAAGTTCAACTTGACCC
>URZR01000202.1 GCA_900552425.1 uncultured Collinsella sp.
GCATACCCAGCTGCCTGGGCGTTGAGGTTGCGGGGCAGATTTTGGCGGGTGGCGCCGACAAGTGCGTCGAGGCCGGCTGCGCCATCGCGGGCGGCCACACCATCAACGACGACGAGCCCAAGTACGGCCTGTCTGTGAGCGGCTTTGTCGCGCTCGACCGCATGCTCGCCAACAGCGGTGCGCACGCGGGCGATGTCCTGTTGCTGACCAAGGCGATCGGCTCTGGCATCATCACCACGGCCATTAAGGTCGAGCTCATCGAGCAGGACGAGGCCGCAGCCATGTTTGACTCGATGCGCACCCTCAACGAGGCGCCGATTCGTCTGGCCGAGGGGCTCGAGCTTCACGGCTGTACCGACGTCACTGGCTTTGGCCTGATCGGGCATGCGTGCGAGATGGCCGAGGGCTCGGGCGTGCAGATTGAGCTCGCGTCGGGGGCGGTGCCGCTCTTTGACCAGGTGCTCAATATGGCGCGTCTGGGCATTATCCCTGCCGGCGCCTACCGCAACCAGGACTTCTTTGGTCCGCGCGTGGCTGCCGACGAGGACCTGGAGCCGGGCATGCTGGATGCGCTGTACGATCCGCAGACGTCTGGTGGCCTGCTTATCGCGGCGCCTGCTGCCGATGTGGATGAGCTTGCGCGCCGCCTGCATGCCGAGGATCGCATCGCCGCCGTTATCGGTCGCGTGTGCGAGGCGGTGCCAGGCGGTCCTGCCGTCCGCGTTGTGCATTAAGGAAAACCGTTTATGCGACCGTCCGTTGTTCTGGGCGGCCCCTTTCGAAAGGATTTTGCTATGTCTACCAAGATTGAAGTCAATGCCATGGGCGATGCCTGCCCGCTGCCCGTCGTCAAGACGCTTAAGGCGCTCAAACAGCTTGACGGCGAGGGTGCCGTGGTGACCTCGGTCGATAACGAGACGGCCGTGAAGAACATCTCCAAGATGGCGCAGGAGAAGGGCTGCACGGCCTCGGTCGAGAAGATCTCGGACGCTGAGTGGCACGTGACCGTCGCGACCGCCGGTGCCGTGGCCGTTGCGGACCCCGAGCAGGACGGTGCCGCTTTCTGCGACGCCAGCGCCAGCAAGGGCAAACTCGTCATTTCCGTCTACACCGACTGCATGGGCCGTGGCGACGACGAGCTGGGCCACAAGCTCATGAAGGCCTTCATCTTTGCCGTGACGCAGCAGGAGGAGCTGCCCGCGACCATGCTGTTCTACAACGGCGGTGCCAAGCTCACCGTAGAGGGCTCTCCGGTGCTCGACGACCTGAAGGGCCTGGCGGAGCAGGGTGTCGAGATTCTCACCTGCGGCACCTGCCTCGATCACTTTGGCATTAAGGATCAGCTCGCGGTGGGTGAGGTCACCAACATGTACGTGATCGTGGAGAAGATGGAGCAGGCCGTGCGCGTCGTGCGCCCGTAGCGTATTGGTTGGAGTTGCCATGAGGGAGAAGCGCCCGGCGCTTGTCATCACGTTTCCCACCACGGCGGCCGCCATGGGGTGCGAGACCCTATGCATCGAGCGCGGCCTTCCCGGGCGAACGATTCCCGTGCCCGGGGAGGTCGCTGCCGGCTGCGGTCTGGCGTGGAAGGCGTTGCCTGCCGATGAGGAACTGCTGCGCGCCGAACTTGCCGCAGCGGGCATTCCCACCGAGGGCTATACCGTGATTGATATGTGGGAGGTCGTGCGATGATCTATCTGGATAACGCGGCGACGACCATGCACAAGCCGCAGACGGTCATCGATGCCGTGACGCAGGCGATGTGCTCGCTCGGCAATGCCGGGCGCGGCGCCACGTCGGGTGCCCTCGATGCCGCTCGTACGATTCACGCTTGCCGTGCCAAGCTCGCGCGCCTTTTGGGTTGCCCGAGGGCGGACCATGTGTGCTTTACGCCCAACTCCACGGCGGCGCTCAACACCGCCATCAACGGGGTGGTGCGCCCCGGCGACCATGTGGTCACAACGGTGCTCGAGCACAACTCCGTGCTGCGTCCGCTCAACCGCCTGGCGGCAGAGCAGGGTGTGACGGTTGAGCATGCGGGCTGTGATACCAACGGCGTGCTCGACTACGACGAGCTCGAGCGGCTGGTCACGCCCGGTACGCGTGCTGTGGTGGTGACGCACGCCTCCAATGTGACTGGCAACGCGGTCGACATTGCGCGCGTGGCGGCCATGGCCAATGCTGCCGGCGCGCTGGTGATCGTCGACGCCTCGCAGTCTGCCGGCGCGATGCATATCGATATGCAGGCCATGGGGCTCGACGTGGTGTGCTTTACTGGCCACAAGGGACTCATGGGTCCGCAGGGGACCGGCGGGCTGGCCGTGGCGGAGGGCATTGACGTGGCGCCGTGGGCCATGGGCGGCACGGGCGTGCACAGCTTCGATGCGCTGCAGCCGCTTGAGTGGCCCACGCGCCTTGAGGCGGGCACGCTCAACGGCCACGGCATCGCGGGACTTTCCGCAGGTCTCGACTTTATCGAGGCGCAAAGCGGGGTCGAGACGATTGCGGCGCATGAGCGAGCACTGGCGGATCGCTTTCTCGCTGGCGTGCGCGAAATCCCGGAGATCAAGCTCTACGGCGCCTTTGACCAGCCGTCGCGCTCGGCGATCGTCTCACTCAACGTGGGTGATATCGACTCTGCCGAGATCTCGGACGCGCTCATGCAGGGGTGGGGGATTGCGACGCGCCCCGGCGCCCATTGCGCTCCGCTCATGCACCGTGCGTTGGGGACCGAGCGCCAGGGCGTCGTCCGCTTCTCGTTTGGGTATTTCAACACGAACGAGGAAGTCGATACCGCGATTGACGCTTTGCGCGATTTAGCCTGCTAAAGCGTATATACTTGCGGGACGGGTCTTTTGCCCGTTCCGTTTTAGTTTCGACCCGAAAGGTGGTCCCATGGCTTCATCCGCCTCGCGCGGTCTGCGCTCCGACCATGTCCTCACCGTCGGCATCGCCCTGTTCTCGATGCTCTTTGGCGCCGGCAACCTCATTATTCCGCCGCTGCTGGCGCTGCAGGCGGGCTCTGCCACGCCGCTCGCCATGCTCGGCTTTCTGATTGCCGCCATCGGCCTTCCCGTCATCGAGAAGAAGAACTATGGAGGCCGGGAATATCAGGCCACAGAGTACACCATGAGCGAGATTGTGGCTTCTGTTTACGATA
>URZR01000203.1 GCA_900552425.1 uncultured Collinsella sp.
CAGTCCTGCGCAAGACGGAAAGCACATTAAGTGCTTTCCTTTGCGTGCGGAACTCGCGACAAACTTAACCGCCCAGCCCGGCAGGCGAGCTGCGGGAACATGCTTCCGTCCAAGAAATATCGTGCAAAAGGAATTCTGGCTGAATTATTGTTCGCGTGGGTGATTCAGTCGATGAGGGCTATTTATGCCCTGTTGGGGACTAAGGAGTGTCCCGGGGTGCCGGCAGGAAAGGAACATCCCTGAGTGCCGGGTGGTATGAAAAAAGGCGAGGACCCGTAGGGAGTCCTCGCCTTTGTTACAGGGGGCGATGTTATTCGCGTACTGTTGAATTAGACCAGGCGGGCGTTGATCGTCTTGGCGATCTCGGCGGCGTCGGTGGAACCCTTGACGGTGGCACGGAAGTCCTCGTCCATGAGCGCCTCGGCGACCTTGGACAGGATCTTGAGGTGCGTGGTGCCAGCCTGTGCACCAGGGATGAGCAGAGCGATGGCCACGTTGACGGGAGCGCCGTCCATGGTATCCCAACCGGTCACGCCGGACTCGTCCTTAACGACGATGACGGCAGCCTCGGTAATGGCGTCGGACTTGGCATGCGGGATGGCGAAGCCCTCCATCATGCCCGTGGTGCCCTCGGCCTCGCGGGCCAGGAAGGCGTTCATCACGGCGTCGGCGTCGCTGGCGATACCGGCCTTGACAGCCTGGTTGGAAACGAAGCTCAGAGCCTCGTCACGAGAAGCGAAGTCCTCGGCGACAAAGACATTCTCAACCTTCACGAAGTCGGCAGCCTCGGCCTTAGGGGCCTCAACGGCAGCGGCCTTGGAAGCCTCAACCGGCTTGGCTACAGGAGCGGCCTTCTGGTTCTTCTCGAAGTCATACTTCTTGAAGGCCACGAACAGGATGCCACCGACCACAGCGCCGATGAGGATCGCGAGGACCCACAGCGGACCGTTCTCGACAACGGGCAGGACCAGGAAGCCACCGTGGGGCGCCGGATCGTGGACGTTGAACATAATGGTCAGGATCGAGGCGATGGAGGAACCGAGCATCATGATGGGCATGACCGGCCAGATGTTCTTGGTCATGAACGGAATGGCGCCCTCGGTGATGTGGGTGCAACCAAGAATGAGGTTGACGATACCGGCGTCGTGATCCTCCTGGCTGAAGTACTTCTTGCCGACAACGACAGCGAAGGTGGTGATCAGCGGCGGAACGATGCAGGCGGCGGAGACGGCAGCCATGAAGTTGGTGCCGAAGTTGTAGGTGTCGGTGCCGACGCCGGCGGCCAGGGCCTCGGTGAGCATAGCGGTACCGGTGACGTAAGCAGCCTTGTTGACCGGGCCGCCCATGTCAACGGCGCACATGCAGCCGATGGCAAGGCCCAGGACAATGGCGCCAGAGGCGGACAGACCCTTGAGGAAGTCCATCATGGCGGTGTTGATGGCAGCCATGGGACCGGAAATGCCGAGCATGACCAGGCCGACAATAGCCGTCGAGAACAGCGGGTACAGGAAGATAGCCTTGAGGCCGTCCAGGTTCTTGGGCAGCTTGGAGAAGACCTTCTCGAGCAGCAGGATGACATAGCCGGCGAGGAAGCCGCCGACGATGCCGCCCAGGAAGCCGAAGCCCACGCCGGCGCCACCGGCGTCGATCATGCCGGTCTCGGCGTTAACGGGCAGGCCCTGGATGGCGATCATACCGGCAACAAAGCCGGGGACGAGCGCCGGGCGCTTGCCGATGGACTCGGCGATGTAGGCGGAAAGCACGGGAACCATGAGGTTCATGGCGATGCCGCCGATGATCTTGAGCATAGCGGCAAAGCTGTTGTAGTCAGACGCCGTCGAATCGAAGGACGTGATGCCCCACAGGAACGAAACGGCGGTCAGGACACCACCGGCGACGACGAAGACCAGCATGTGGCTGACGCCGTTCATGAGGTGCTTGTAGATGATGTGGCCGATGGACTCCTTCTCCTCGACCTCATCCTCGACATCGGCAGCAACCGCAACCGAGTCGTCACCCTTGGCGGCGAGCGCGCGGTCGATCAGCTTACCGGCTGCCTCAACGGACAGGGCCTTGGAAACACCAACGGAAACCATGCGCTTGCCGGCGAAACGCTCCGCCTGGACATCCTTGTCGGCTGCGACGACGACGGCCTTGGCACCAGCGATCTCGCTCTTGGTGAGCTCGTTCTCGACACCGACCTGGCCATGGGTCTCGACCTTAATGGTCAGACCGCGCTCGGCAGCTGCCTTCTCCAGCGCCTCCTTCGCCATGAAGGTGTGCGCGATGCCGGTCGGGCAACCGGTGGCGGCGATGATGTCAAACTTAGCCATGTGTCCCTCCTTCTTGAGTACTGCGCCCGCAGGCGCTCCCCTACACGCGCATCCTTGCGCGCTTTTCCACAACTGAAAGATACCAACCTACCGTCCGCGTGAGAAGAGACAAGGCGCAATTCTCCGGTGAAAGGTTCTTTCATAACCGTAAACGGTAAGTGAAAGTTTACCATCAACACTTGAAACGGCAAGGTGTATCTTGTGATTGAAAATGCCCGTATACTATGGCATTGCAAATCAAGTTAGATTTTCATGCCAACCAGGAGCCATCCATGACCGATAGTAGCAAGAGCGCACTTTCCCTCATTAGTACCCACCAGGGATACAGCGAGTCCGAGCAGCGCATTGTCGACTATATATTGGAGCACCAGTCCGAGGCGCCGCGCCTGACGGCCGCCCAGCTCTCACGAGCCGCCGCCACGTCCGAGGCGACGGTTTCGCGCTTTTGCCGCAAGCTGGGCTTTGGCAGCTTCCGCAGCTTTCAGTTTTCGTTGGCGAGGGATTTGGAAAGCCAGCGCAACGAGGGCCTGACTGACGAGGTCTCGCTCGACAATATGGAGCAGAGCCTCAAGAACATCCTGGCTGCTAAGGTGAGCGAGCTTAATGCGACCATCGACGGGATCGACCACGATACGCTGGCGGCTGTTGTGCATGCCCTTAAGCATGCAGGGGTTATTGAGTTTGCGGCTGTGGGCAATACGAACGCGGTCGCGCTCGATGCGACGTTTAAGTTTTCGCAGCTGGGCCTGCGCTGCATGGCGAG
>URZR01000204.1 GCA_900552425.1 uncultured Collinsella sp.
CGTTTCCGGTTCCGTTCCTCCTCGCGCCTCCAAGGATTTTCTGGATAAGGTCGTCGACCATGCCCAGGCCCGCGGCGCCGATGTCGTCCTCGACCTCTCCAGCTCTAAGCTGAAGGATCTTGCAGCCAAGAAACCGCTGCTCATCAAGCCCAACCATCATGAGATGCGCGAGATCTTCGGCGTCCAGATCGATACCGATGATGATGCCCGTCGTGCCCTCGCCATGGCTCATGAGATCGGTATTCAGAACGTTCTGCTCACCATGGGTAGCCGTGGCTCCGCCTACTTCTCCAACGGCGAGGACATCTGGTATGCCAAGCGTGAGTTCAACATCAAGCTGGTTTCTTCCGTCTGCGCCGGGGACTGCACCCTCGCTGCGTTCCTGCACAAGTGGTACAGGGATCGCGACAACGTCGAGGAGGCCATGAAGCTCGCTATGGCCACTGGCGCCAACGTTGCCGAGTCCGTCGGCATCGGCGACTTCGGTCACGTCGACGAGTACAGCAAGCGCGTTGCTGTCCGCAAGCTCGATCGTCAGTAATCGAAACGACATATTCGTGCGCATGCGGCGCCCCGGTTTCGACCGGGGCGCCGTTTTTTGTCCCACTCGAACCTCGGAGCCGCGTTTCACGCGTTCCACACCGTTCACCGAGTTGTCCTAGCCTTTTACCGATGCGTGGAATATACTTTCATTAACACGTTGCTTCGTGAAAGGAACATTCATGATTTACACGCTCACTGCAAATCCCGCCATTGACTGCAACATCTCCTGCGATGGCTTGTCCGCCAACACCGTTACCCGCACCCGTAACGCTGTCTACACCCCCAACGGCAAGGGTCTCAACGTTTCGTTTACGCTCGACCACTACGGCGTCGACACCACGATCCTGGGCTTTTTCGCCGGTTTCTCGGGCGAGTTTATCGTTAAGGGCGCCGAGGCCCTGGGCGTGCCCGTCAAGCCCGTGTGGACCGACGGCATTACGCGCGTCAACGTGTTCCTCAACGCCGGCCCCGACACCGAGTACAACATGGTCAACGCCGGTGCCGCCATCAACGAGGCCAACGAGCAGGAGATGTTTGAGCTCATCGATTCGCTCGATGACATGACCTGCCTGGTCATCAGCGGCTCGCTGCCTCCCAACACTTCCGAGGGCTTCCTGGCCGAGGTCCTGCGCCGCGTCAAGGCCAAGGGGGCCGAGTTCGTCCTCGATATCTCGAGCCATCAGCTGGCAGACCTCATTGCCATGGAGCCGCTGCTGATCAAGCCCAATGACGACGAGCTGCTCGACATCTTTGGCATTAAGGTGAGCGGTGGCGACGACGAGTCCGTCAAGGGCGCGATGGCCGAGCTGCACGCCAAGGGCGCCAAGAACGTGCTGCTGACCCTCGGTGGCGACGGCGCGTACTTCTCCAACGGCGAGCATATCTGGTTTGCCAACCGCACCTTCGACGTCAAGCTGCTGTCGACGGTGTGCGCCGGCGATTCCTCGCTCGCTGCCTTCCTGTCCGTGTGGCACGACGCCCCCGAGCGCGTCGAGGACGCCCTGCGCCTCTCGATGGCCACCGGCGCCAACGTGGTCGAGTGCCCGGGTCTGGGTGACTTTGCCAAGGTGGACGAATACAAGAAGCACATCGAAGTTCGTCAGGTCTGCTAGTTCCGGCACCTTGCCTGAATAATTCGATTAATTCGCATCCGTCTTAGACCAGGACGGATGCGTTTTTGTTTATCGGACTTGCGTGTGCAGTAGAGGCTGTTTCTTGCTAGACTTCTTGCAGACGCAATCGATAGCCAATTTGATAGTCGCAGGAGGCCATAGGCATGTGCAATGTTTCGCTCAACGGTACGCAGCCGACCGATGCCTCCATCCGTGTCCTGCGTGCGCTTGAGGCAGCCGGTCTTGAGGCTTGGTTCGTAGGCGGTTGGGTACGTGATGCCCTGATGGGGCGCCCCAGCCACGATGTTGACATGTGCTGCAGCGGCCTGTGGCAGGAGTCCAAAGCGGCGCTCGAGGCGGCGGATATCGCCGTGGTCGAGTCGGGCATTAAATTTGGCGGCATCACGGCCATTTGCGATGGCGAGCGCATTGAGGTCACCACCTACCGCCTGGATGGTTTCTATACTGACGGCCGTCACCCTCAGAGTGTGGAGCGTGCCCCCTCGCTCGAGGACGATCTGGCGCGCCGCGACTTTACCGTCAACGCCATGGCCTGGCATCCCGAGCGCGGGCTTGTCGACCGCTACGACGGCCAGGGTGACTTGGAGCGCAAGCTGATTCGCGCTGTCGGCGATCCCAAGCGTCGCTTTAACGAGGACGCCCTGCGCATGCTGCGTGCGGTACGCTTTGCCTGCCGCCTGGACTTTATGATTGAGCCCGAGACTAAGCGCGCGCTTGCCGAGTGTGCGCCGCTGCTCGATGCCGTGGCGCGTGAGCGTGTGGGTATTGAGCTCGAGGGCATTCTTTCGACCGGTCATGGGGGAGACGCGATGCTCCGCTACCCCGAGCTCATCTGCGCCGCCGTGCCTGAGCTGGCAGCGGGTCGCGGCTTTGATCAGCGAAGTGTCTATCATGCGTTTAACGTTTACGAGCATATCGCCCGTGTGCTGACGGTGGCAGGGGAGCTTGCGTTGTGCGACGGCGTCGCGCCCTCGTCGAGCCTTATGTGGGCGGCGTTTTTGCACGATGTGTCCAAGCCCGAGTGCTTTACGGTCGATCACGCCGGCAGCGGACACTTCTACGGTCATCCCGAGCTCGGCGCCAAGAAAGCGCGCGTCATTATGGATCGCCTGGCGCTCTCGCACGACCTGGTGCGCGACGTGTGCCTGCTCATCAAATATCACGACAAGCCGCTGCGCCCCGAGCGCTCCTGCCTGCTCAATATGATGCGCGCGCTTTCGGGCGAGGGCGTCGACACGCCGCGTTTGATGGACGAGCTCATGGATCTTAAGCGTGCCGACACGCTCGGCAAGGCCCCGTCGTGCTTCTATTACGTTGAGACGATTGAGGAGATGCGCGCGATGGCGCACGAGCTGCTGAAGGCGGGGGAGCCCTATACGCTCAAGATGCTCGCCATTAACGGCGGCGACCTGA
>URZR01000205.1 GCA_900552425.1 uncultured Collinsella sp.
AACGACCGTACCGCGCAGACAGCTCAAAGTCCCAGCCCAAATGAACTACTTTTTGGCGGCTTTGCGCTCGTCGCGGATGCGGGCGCGATCCATGGCCGCCTCGACCGCCGAGAAACGGCAGCCGCAGTAATTCTGCCGATACATGCCCAGCTCACGCGAACGGCGCGTAGCCTCGGGATAATACGGGCGAAAATCGCGAATCACCGGGGTGAGCCCATGGGCGGCCGCCAAACGCTCAAGCACGTCATTGCAGGTGTCGAACAGCTGATACGGCGAGACGGCGAGCGTCGTGCCCACAAACTCAAACCCGCGCTCCTGGGCCACGCGGCACGCCTCGGCCAAGCGCAGGGCATAGCACGAGCGACAGCGACGGGGCCGATCGGCACCCAGCGGGGCCACGCCGGTCTCCCAGCGCTCGCGGTCCTCCCCCGCCTCGATGAGCTCGATGTCGCCATCGGCACACCACCGGCGCAGCTCGTCCAAACGACGCTGCCATTCATCGCGCGGCTGAATATTGGGGTTGGTCCAGCAGATCGTGGGTTCAAACCCCTCCTCGCGCAGCAGGCGAACCGGCTCAAGCGAACACGGCGCACAGCAAGCGTGCAACAACAACGGCCTCATCAACATCTCCTCACCCGAAAAAGCGCACGCCAAAGGACGTGTCCTCGCAGGCGGCAATGCGGCGGTCGCGCAGGATCGTCCGCACGTAATACCAGTCGCCCGTGCATCCCGAAAGGTGCAAACCAGCCGCCAGGTAGCACAGCAGCGGATACCCCGAAAACGCAAATCCCAGGGCAAACGCCGCCGTCACAACAACCGTCGGCGCCAGGCAAACCGCCATGTACCGCCGGCGCGAATACACAATCCCCTCGGCGCAGGCACAGATCATGCACGTCTCACGGTTCGCTCCAAAAGTCACGTGCGCACTCGCGAGCGCCAGCAGCTTAAAAAACACACCGTGCACCAGCTCGTGCACGGCAAACGATGCCATTGAGACCGCAGCCAAGCCGACTATCCAGCCCACGACAGCCATCCAGCCGCCCGCCTCAGCCGCGTCCAAGTCCGCAGGCCCGCCCAACAGCATAAACACCGGCACCAGGCACACGGCAAACACCGCGATCACGGCCATCCCCCACACGAAGCAAGCGTGTAGAAAATCCTCGTCCTCAAACGCATGTATGTTGGAAATCTCATTCATAGCATCTTAGGATAGCGCCCCTGCCACGCACCCGCCCGCATGTGCGATAATGTCGAACGATATGCACGAATTGACCACCGCGCCGCCGAACCCCGTGCCCGGCCGCGCTCTTACCTATATGCGAAGGAGTCCCATGGCATCCAAATACTCCATGAACGACCGTCCCAGCTGGCCGCGCCGCGCCATCGTTACCGCCGGCGAGCCCTACGGCAACAAGGGTCTGCACTTTGGCCACGTCGGCGGCGTCTTTGTCCCGGCCGACTTCTTCGCCCGCTTCCTGCGCGACCGCCTGGGCCGCGAAAACGTCATCTTCACCTCGGGCACCGACTGCTACGGTTCGCCCATCATGGAGAGCTACCGCAAGCTCAAGGAGAACGAGGGCTACGACAAGTCCATCGGCGAGTATGTCGAGTCCAATCACTCCCGCCAGGCCGCGACCCTCAACAACTACAACATCAGCTGCGACATCTACGCCGGCTCGGGCCTTGAGCCGGCGGCCCAGATCCACAACGAGGTGACTGCCGAGATTATCGAGCGCCTGCACGAGCAGGGCACCATCTCCAAGCGCTCCACGCTGCAGTTCTACGATGCCAAGGCCGGCACGTTCCTCAACGGCCGCCAGGTCATCGGCCGCTGCCCCATCCAGGGCTGCAAGTCCGAGAAGGCTTATGCCGACGAGTGCGATCTGGGCCACCAGTTTGAGCCCGAGGAGCTCATCGCGCCCAAGAGCCAGCTCACCGGCGAGGTGCCCGAGCTGCGCCCGGTCGACAATCTCTACTTTGACCTGCCGGCCTACCTCGACTTTATGAAGACCTACACCGCCAAGCTCGCCCAGAACCCGCAGGTTCGCTCCGTGGTCTCCAAGACCATGGAGGAGTGGCTGCTGCCGGCTCAGCTCTACATCCAGAACAAGTTCCGCGAGGCCTTCGATGCCGTCGAGGACCAGCTCCCCGAGCACACCGTGCTGGAGCCCGAGGGCAACAAGAGCAGCTTTACCGTCACCTTCCCCAGCTGGAAGGAGCGCGACGACGCCCACGCGGTGCTCGCCAACGGTGGCGTGCGCTTCCGCAGCGGCAAGGCACTCGTGCCCTTCCGCATCACCGGCAACATCGACTGGGGCGTTCCGGTGCCCGAGGTCGATGGCGTCTCCGACGTCACCTGCTGGTGCTGGCCCGAGAGCCTGTGGGCGCCCATCAGCTATACGCGTACCGTGCTCGCACGCGATGCCAAGGCCGCCGGCGTGACCGAGGGCGTCGCCGCCCAGGATGCCGCCCTCATGGGCGAGCCCGCCGCCGACTCCACGCAGGTGCCCGCACCCACCTACCAGCACAGCTCGCTCGACTGGCGCGACTGGTGGTGCTCTGACGACGCTCAGATTTACCAGTTCATCGGTCAGGACAACATCTATTTCTACTGCATCGCGCAGACCGCCATGTGGGAGGCCCTGGGCTGGGACCTCACGCAGAGCACCGTCAGCGCTTGCTACCACCTGCTCTACATGGGCAAAAAGGCCAGCTCGTCCTCGCAGACGCCTCCCCCGCCGGCAGACGACCTGCTCAACCACTACACCTGCGAGCAGATGCGCGCGCACTGGCTGTCGCTCGGCCTATCCGAAAAGCCGGTGAGCTTTAGCCCCAAGGCATACGACACGCGTGTGACCGGCAAGGACAAGGACGGCAACGAGGTACGCGCCTGCGACGACAAGCGCGTTATCGACCCGGCCCTTAAGGAGAGCGCGCTGCTGACCGGCGTGTTCAACCGTCTGGCCCGCAGCTGCTTCTACGGCGTCGCCGTCAAGGAAGGCGACGAGAGCCCCTACCGCAACGGCTGCATCCCCGCCGGTGCCGCTTCTGACACCGTGGTCGAAGCCGCCGAGCAGGCC
>URZR01000206.1 GCA_900552425.1 uncultured Collinsella sp.
TTTTCAGGCGGCTGGGCAGCACGGCAAGGCCCATGACCTCGATCAGGCCGATGTTCTCCTTCTTAATGTGGTGATACTCGGCATGCGGATGGAAAACGCCCAGCGGATGCTCGTCGGTCGTGATGTTGCAGCGAAGCGCCAGGTAGGCCTCGTAAATCTCGCCGCCGGCATTGCCGCGGGAGTCGACGCGGCGGATGACGGGCGTCACGGTGTTGTGCGCTACGCCGTCGGCTGTGTGCGCGATGACGCCCACAGACTCATCGCTCCACTCGCGCCAGGCGAGGATAATCTTCTCGGCAGCGTCAAGCAACTGAGCACGGTCATGCGAGCGCAGGCGCAGCACCGAGAGCGGCCACTGCAGCACAGTGCCGGTGACCTGGTCAAAACCGGGCACGCTAAACTGCGAGACCTCGGCGGCGTGCATCATGGGGAACTCGTGCGCGCCGCCCTGGAAGTGGTCGTGCGACAGAATCGAGCCGCCCACGATGGGCAGGTCGGCGTTTGAGCCAATAAAGTAGTGCGGGAACAGGTCCACAAAGTCGAGCAGGCACGTCAGGCCCTTGCGGTCGACGTGCATCGGGCGGTGCTCGGAGCTCATGGCAATGCAGTGCTCGTTAAAGTACGCGTACGGGCTGTACTGGAAGCCCCAGCGCTCGCCGTCGAGCTGAATGGGGATAACGCGCAGGTTCTGGCGAGCGGGATGAGCGCCGCCGTCGGCTGCGGCAGAGCGCCCCGGGTAGCCCTCGTTTTCGATGCACAGCTGACAGGCGGGGTACTTCTCGCCCGTGTTCTTTGCGGCGCCGGCGGCAGCGATGTCGCGCGGGTCCTTCTCGGGCTTGGACAGGTTGATGGTGATTTCGAGATCGCCCCAGTTGGTGGGGGTGC
Source organism: uncultured Collinsella sp. (assembly GCA_900552425.1). Classification (GTDB taxonomy): domain Bacteria; phylum Actinomycetota; class Coriobacteriia; order Coriobacteriales; family Coriobacteriaceae; genus Collinsella. Next base: position 886 of record URZR01000206.1, read on the forward strand.
TCCATTTAATGTTGCGCGCGATGGCGGCGCGGCGTACGTAGCCGGCGTCGCAGCACAGACCATAGAACCAGTCGGTCGCGGCGCGGGGCTCGTTGACGCCCATACGTCCGTTGAACTCCTCGTTTACAACCGAAGGCCTCGGCATGAGCGCGCCCATGATACGCATGGCGATGCGGTCGCGACCCGATGCCGTGTCCTCGGCAGTGCCGTTGGCAACGGCGGCCTCGGCAAGCGCGGCAAGTGTGCCCTCAAGGTCAAAGTTGGGCATGGTATCGGGATGCACGAGTGAGAGCTTCTCGGTCTGCAGCGCCCAGGTCATGTCGAGCGCCGGACCCGTGGCACCAATGCACTCCAGAATAGTGTTGTAGGCCCAGATGCGATCGTCCTGGCCGACCATAGACCGATGGATGGCGTATTCGATCAGGCTCTGCGCAGCTTCGCGCACATCAGTCATTACAGCCATGCCGCGTAAGCCCCCTTGTCAGAAATCGCGTAGTGGCGGGCAGAGTCCTCGCCCAGCCAGTCGTTCATCTTGGCAATGAAGGTGTCGACGAGGTCGAGCGGCACGAAGGCCTGGATGGTGCCGCCAAAGCCGCCGCCGTGGATACGCACGGCGCCGCGGCCGTCGAGCACGTGCTCGGCCAGTGCCAGGGCATACATGGAAGGCTGTTCGGAACCCAGCTTGGCGACGACATTCTGCAGGTACATGGCAGAACTGGCACCGGACTCACGTGTCAGGACCAGGAACCGATCAATGTCGCCGGCGTTCAGGGCCGCCCAGCGCTTATCGACCAGGCCGTTCTCGTACCAGTAATGAACGGCGCGCAGGCAGGCGCGGTCGCCCAGCTTGGCGCGCAGCTCGGGGAGCTTGGCGTCAAAGTCGGCAACGTTTACCTCGCACAGGCGTGCCTTGCCAAACTCGGCGGCGACGTCCTGCATCTCGCGCGGAACGGCGGCGTAGTCGTCGGTAGCCGCCACGTGGTCGGCGCCGACCTTAACGAGCACGAGCGCATAGCCGTGATCCTCAAAGTTGAGCTCGAGCTTCTGGGTCTTAGGCCGAGCCTGATCCTCAAAGTCCATGTAGGCGAGGCCGCCCAGGCACACAGCCGCCTGATCCATAAGACCGCAGGGCTTGCCGTAATAGTTGTTCTCGGTGCGCTGGCTCATCTGGGCGAGCGTGACGGGCTCAATGGCGGGCGCGCCCCAGAGCGTCTCCATGGCGCGGCCGTAAGCCGCCTCGACAGCGGCGGAGCTAGAAAGGCCGCCACCCGAGGGGACGGAGCAGGTAAAGGCAAAGTCGAAGCCTTGGGGCTCAACGCCCAGAGCAGCGATTTCGTGGGCCATGCCGCGCACGAGGCTTGCGGACGTGCCCTTCTCGGACTCCTGAACATCCAGCGTGTCGAGCGTGATCTCAAACGTAGGATAGCCCTCGTCGGCGACGCGAACCTTGTTGGAATCGGTTGCCACGGCGATGCCGTCGACGGCGACATCGAGCGAGCCGGCGATAACGTGGCCACCCTCGTGGTCGGTGTGGTTGCCGCTGATCTCGGAGCGCCCGGGCGCGTGCACGTAGAGCACTTGGCGGTCGCCGATGGGGCCAAACTCCTCCTCAAACAGCTTGGTGAGTGTGGCGAATGTCTTTTCGTCGGGGGTGGTCATGGGAGTCCTTTCCTTGGCGCATACTGACGAGTTTTCCGTCGTAGTGAGTACGTTAACAATCTGAAGCGGCGTGAACTCAGCATCTACGATGCCGCACGTTACGGGCTATGTTAACGTACTCATAACACAACGCTTATCACTTTTTGAGAATCTGGTAATCGGTAGAAATTCAGCCGTGAACGGTATTGCCGTATGGACTTATAGAGCAGAAGAGTTGCGGATTGAAAAAGTAGAGTACGTTAACATGCGTCCGACGATAGCGGGCCTCGGCGCGGGGTGTATTTCTGCCCGGGCCGGCATGCACGCTATTCAGATCTCGCAACGGTGAAGGTGATCCTGTGGCAAGGCGCCCGTCCAACGATACAGGTACGCGTCCGGTCTCCATGGCCGACGTCGCCCGCGCTGCTGGCGTTTCGCAGCAGACGGTTTCGCGCGTCGCCAACGGCTTGCCCAACGTTA
>URZR01000207.1 GCA_900552425.1 uncultured Collinsella sp.
CCCTGAGGCCTCCTGCGGTAACTAGGGAGGCCGAGGCTATTCGTCTTCTTGCTGCGGGTGCGTGGGCTGAGATTTTGGGATGTTGCAGGCTCTTAGCTGAGAGTAGCACTGACATTTGTCCTGAAATGGCTGGTCGTTAGGGATTGCTACCGGTAGTTGCGGTAGGGTTGGGGCAGATTCTAACTAGAAATGGTGGTCGCTACCGGTTGTTCTCGGCATACTCGGCTCATTCGATTCGACCATCAAACGAAAGGAACCACCATGGATCTTGCGATGGCGCAGCGGCTCGTTGATCGCCGCAAGGCTGCCGGGCTTTCTCAGGAGGCGCTTGCCGCCCAGCTGGGTGTGAGTCGTCAGGCTGTCAGTAAATGGGAGCGCAGCGAATCCTCGCCCGATACCGATAACCTTATTGCGCTCGCCGCGCTGTATGGCGTGTCGCTGGATGAGCTGCTATATGGGGAGGCGGTGGCTAGCGCTGATGACTCACAGGCTGATGATGAGGCACAGAACAGCAACGCCGGCACCAAAGCTTCAGATAAGGCTGAAGAGGCTGAGGCTTCTACTGAGCACGCTGATTGCAGCGATAAGCCACTTGTCGATATTTCCCTCGCGCGCGGTATCCACGTCATTGATCCCAATAAAGGCGAGGAAGTCCATGTTGGTTGGAGCGGCATCCATGTGACCAACGAGCGCAAGGGCGAAGAGGTGCATGTGGGGCCGGACGGCGTGCATATCGATACGCTTGAGGACGATGGACATAGCGTACGCACCAATGACGACGGCACCGTCACCATCGACGGCGAGACGTTTTCCAGCTGGAAGGAAGCACACGACAAGCTCGACCATCATGGCAAGCATTTCCACACCAAGGTCGGACGTGCATGGAACAAATTCCCCTTCCCCGCACTTGTTACTCTCGCCTATCTGGTGCTCGGCATTGTCTACGGCACATGGGGCATGGGGCTTTTCCTCGTCTTTCTGGTTCCCGTCTACTACGCGATTGGTGACTTCATCGATCGGCGCCACCTGTCTAAGCTGATCGAGGCCATCTACCCGGCAGCCGCCATCGCTTGGTTCCTCTACATGTGGCTCTGTTTGGGACAGCCCCATCCTGCATGGATCATCCTCATCACGATTCCCGTCATAAAGGCGCTCATGCGCTGGTGTCGCAAACAATGGAAGCACCGCAAACAGGCCTAACACGCTCCGACCCACCAGCACCCAACCACCCCCGCCCTTCTCCTAAGTTGCGGTGAGATAGGGACTGTTTTGAAGCTCCAAAGCGCCAAACAGTCCGTATATCACCGCAACTTACAAACAACTGGGTCAGTTCCGGCACGGAGATTAGCATTGAGCTGACCACGCGCCAAGAAAAGGGCCTATTTACTACGTTTAACTCGAGAGGGCCGACCATACCCGCCTTTTCCGAAAACTGGCAAGCCCTCTACCTGCGGTTTTAATTTCATAATCTTTGTCATGGTCGAGGGTGTGGTAGCAAACGTAGTAGATAGGCCCATTTCGTGACTAGCAGCCCAAATTGGCTGCCCCGTTGGCGGGGTTAGCGGAGCAGGCCGGCTACTTCGCCGGCTAGGGTGATGGTGCCGGCTGCTACGAAGGGCTCGCCCGCGGCCTCGAAGGCGGCGAGGGCCTCGGACACGCTGGGGTACACGCCCGCGAGCTTATCGACGTCCACCAGGGCGGCGAGCTCCTCTGCCGGCAGGGCGCGATCGGAATCGGTCTGGGTCACGACCACGCGGGGGAACGCCGGAACCAAAACGTCGACGATGCCCGCCACGTCCTTATCGGCCAGCGCGGCACACAGCAGCGTGGGGCGGTTCTCCACGCACGGATCGATCTCGTCCAGCGCGCTCACAAAGTTCTCGCAGCTCTGGGGGTTATGGCAGGCGTCGATCAGCTTGAGCGGATCGGTTCCCAGCACATCAAAGCGACCCGGCGTGGGGCAGTACATAAGCGAAGCATCAAGCGCCTCATGGTCGAGCTCGCGACCCAGATACCCCTCGCACAGCATAATCGCGCACGCAGCATTCTGCGGCTGATAGGCCGGCTTGACCATGCTCGACGTATAGATCGCACGCGGCGTGGTGCAGCTAAACTCAACCGTGTCGCCCACATGTGCCGGCGCCTTAGTCGTGGCGTGGCTCACCACAAGCGGCACGATGCCGCACTCGCGGCAACGGGCATCCATCACGCGCTGAACGCTCGTCTCGTGCGTGCCCTCGCCCAGTACAACCAGGCGTCCGGGCTTAATGACCGCAGCCTTCTCCCCCGCAATGGCCTCGAGCGTGTCGCCCAGAATGCGCGTGTGGTCAAGCCCGATGCCCGTAATGGCCACGGCGACAGGATCGGTGGCGCTCGTGGCGTCCCAACGCCCGCCCATGCCAACCTCGAGCACGGCAACATCCACCGCGGCCTCGGCAAACACCACAAGCGCAGCGGCCGTCAGCAGGTCAAACGGTGTGATGGTATAAGCACGCTCCCCCGCTGCCACACGACGGGCATTCACTCGATGCCCCGCCTCAACAGCGGCGGAAACGCCACGGGCAAAGGCCTCGTCACTCACAACGCGCCCGTCAACCTCCATGCGCTCGGGATAGCGCACCAGCTGCGGCGACGTATACAGCGCGGTCTTGAGCCCCTCACCACGAAGAATGGCAGCCGAAAAACGCGTAGTCGAAGTCTTGCCATTGGTACCGGCAACCTGAATGCAATCAAAGTACTCGTCCGGACGCCCCAGCTCATCGAGCATATCGACAACCGTCTCGAGCAAAGGACTAGCATCCCCGGAAATCCGCCCCGTATCAGCAGCCAGCCCAACAGCCTCATCAAACGAAAGAAGCTCAAACGAGAACGGCACAGAATACGACCCAGAACGCTTAGCCATAACCCAAAGTCCCCCATAACAGAAAA
>URZR01000208.1 GCA_900552425.1 uncultured Collinsella sp.
CGCAACCGTATCTTTACGCCGGCGCAGGAAGAGGCCGAGGCTGCCCGCTGTGCCGCCGTCCGCGCCATCGCCGAGCGTCTGCACATTCGCACCGTCGAGCGCGATGCACCGGATGCGGCGCGTGTGCTCGATCGCGACGTGTCGGCGGGCGATGCCGAGCGTCTGCGCTCGCGCACGCTGGGCCTCATGCTGGAGGACACGGCGCTCGAGCTGGGTGCGATGGCGCTGAGTCCGCTGTCCAAAACCGAGTACGCGCTGGCGGCGCCGGCGCTTTGCGGCGGCTACCAGGGCGATTACGCGCCCTTTGGCGATGTGTACCTGTCGACGCTTGAGTTTGTGGCGCGCGTGCGCAACCGCACGTCTGCCGTGGTGCCCCAAGAGCTCGTGACGCTCAACGCGGTGGAAGATTGTATGGAGCGAGTGCTGGCGCAGGCGCTCTCGACGCTCGACGGTCCGGTCGATATGCTCGACCGCGCGGCACAGCTGCTCGGCGGGGTCGAGCCGGGTGAGATCGATGGCGCGCTTGAGGCGCACGTGGACCGCAATCGATCTTTCGACGACATCCCGATGGCCGCTGGCAAGCCTGAGGCCTGCTCGCTGCTGCTGATGCTCGTTCGACAGGGTGAGGCTGCCCGCCGCATGTTGCCGATGGCGCCGATCGTCTCGGCCCGTTCGTTTGCCGAGCGTGCCTGGCCGTATATGCTCGCGTGGTCCGACCTGGGGCTTAACGGCAAGGAGCGTATGACGGTCGATTCGCTGGCGCGCGCCGAGGTGCGCCGCTTTGCTGACGAGGATACGAGCGAGCGCGTGCGAAACGAGATGATGGGCGTGCTGGGCGAGCTACTGGGTATTTCGCCCGAGCAAATGGAGGAGCTGCGCTCTGAGGACGGTCAGCGTCGTTTGCACGAGGGAATGAAAAAGTTCGAGGGCGAGGTTCAGGACGCCATCGATAAGATGATGGGCGGTCAGGGCGGCTCGCAAGGTAGTCCCCAGGGTGGCCCGATGCCGCATCCGCCGGTTGATCCGAGGCAGTTCCCCTTTTTCTCGCAGAACTAAACTGGGGATAGGGCCAAGGTTACGCGGTTTCACCAAACCGCGTAACGAGTCGACGCTGCGCGAGCCCCTGCCGGGCAATCTGCCGCTCAAACCGTCGCTTGCGTACAAAAGTACGCGGCGCTCCTCTTTCGCGACACCTTGCCACGGCAGGGACTCGCTCGCTGACTTATGCTCAACCTATGGTTCAACCTTGCTTGCTAGATGCGGTCGCTGTTGTGTTATTCTAGAACAGACGTTCGTGAATGATGCGCGGGGCCTTGTCTTGCGCTGTGCTTGTGGCGAGGGGAGGTTGGCATGGTTATCTTGGGCATCGACCCCGGTTTGGCCCATACGGGTTGGGGGATTATCGAGGAGCGGCGCGGCGAGGTTCGCTGCCGTGCCTATGGCTGCATCGAGACCAGTGCCGGAAGTCCGCTCGCGGTGCGCCTGTCGCATATCGCCCGTGACCTTAAGGATGTCGTCGAGCGTTATCGACCCGACACGGCTGCTGTCGAGAGTATCTACTTTGGCGCCAACGTTCGTTCGGCCATCCCCACGGCGCATGCCCGCGGTGCTGCACTCGTAGCGCTTTCGGAATGCGCGCTCGAGATTGGCGAGTACACGCCCATGCAGATCAAACAGGCTGTGGTGGGCACCGGCGCCGCGGACAAGCGGCAGGTCGCCTACATGGTACGCACTCTAACACAGCTCGACCACGACCCGCATCCCGACCATGCCGCCGATGCCCTGGCCTGCGCCATCTGCCACGTAAACCTCAGCCGCACCCGCGCCCTCACCGGTGGCGAGTTCTATCAACAGAGAGGAACCGGATACTGATGATCTCCCAGCTCCACGGAACGCTTGTCGAGGCCACGATGAGCTCTGCTGTCGTCGATGTGTCGGGCGTTGGCTTTGAGCTCGGCATCTCGGGCAGCACTGCGGCCACGTTGCCGACGCCCGGTGGCGAGGTCTGCCTCTACACGCGTATGCAGGTGCGCGAGGACGCCATGACACTTTTCGGTTTTTCCTCAAAGGATGAGCGCATGATGTTCGACCGGCTCGTGTCCGTTTCGGGCGTTGGCCCGCGCCTGGCGCTTGCCGTGCTTTCCACCTATACCGTGGGGCAGCTGTATTCGCTGGTGATGGCCGAGGACGACAAGGGCATGGCCAAGGTACCCGGTGTGGGCAAAAAGACAGCTCAGCGCCTGATCCTGGAACTCAAGAGCACCTTTGCCAAGGATAAGGGCTTTGTGCCGGTCGACGTGATCCCGGGGCAGGTTGCGATGCCGGTCCCCGCCGCCGCTCCCTCGGCGATCGATGACGCCCGTGCGGCGCTCCTTTCCATGGGCTTTAGCCCGCAGGAGACCGATGTTGCCCTGAGCGGGTATGATGGGCAGGATATGCGTGTCGAGGATCTGCTCGGCGCGGCGCTTAAGCGACTCGGAATGGATGCGTGATGTGGGAAGCCGATGACTCTCAGGACCTGTGGGCGACGCCCGGCAACTCGCCGGCGGCATCCATGGCGCACGGCGAGCGCATGGTGGGCTCGGAGCTGACGGCCGAGGATCTCGATGTCGACCGCACTTTGCGCCCTCAGCGCCTGGACGATTACTGCGGCCAGGAGCACATCAAGCAGAGCCTGCGCGTGTTGATCGAAGCGGCGCAGAGCCGTGGCGAGACGCTCGACCACGTGATTTTCTCGGGTCCTCCGGGCCTGGGCAAGACCACGCTGGCCACCGTTATCGCCAACGAGCTGGGTGCTCAGATCAAGACCACGAGTGGCCCTGCCATCGCGCGCACGGGCGACCTGGCGGCCATCCTTACTAACTTGCAGCCGGGCGATGTGCTGTTTATCGACGAGATCCACCGCCTCAACCGTTCGG
>URZR01000209.1 GCA_900552425.1 uncultured Collinsella sp.
AAGCGGACCGGATCGTGGGGGTAGGCGTTGAGGATCTCGACGCCGGTCTCGGTCACCAGGGCCAGGTCCTCGATGCGGACGCCGGTTCGGCCGGGGAGGTAGATGCCCGGCTCGATGGAGAAGGTCATGCCAGGCTCGACAACCTGCTCGTTGACGAGCGAGACGTCGCCCGGCTCGTGGTCCTGCAGACCGATCGAGTGTCCCAGGCGGTGCGTAAAGTACTGCCCATAGCCTGCATCCTCAATCACGTCGCGTGCGGCACGGTCCAGGTCGCACATACGCACGCCCGGCGCGATGAGCGCCTCGGCGGCCTCGTTGGCGCGGCGCACGATGTCGTAGATGCGTGCCGTCTCCTCGTCCGGCTCGCCCCAAAAGAACGTGCGCGTCATGTCCGAGCAGTAGTTGCAGCGGCGTCCGCCAATGTCGAACAGCACCACGTCGCCGCGCTTGAGTACGGTGTCGTCGGGCTCGTGGTGCGGGTCGCCGGCGTTGGCGCCAAAGCTCACGATGGGCGGAAAGCTGAAGCCCTCGCAGCCGTGCTTGCGATACAAGCCGAGCATCTGGTCGGCGATTTCGCGCTCCGTCACGCCTTCGTGGACGAGTTTGATGGCATCGGCCATCGCGGCGTCGTTGGCGGCCGAGGACACGCGCATGAGCTCCTGCTCGGCGGCATCCTTGTGGGTGCGCGCGGCGGTGACGGCAAAGTCACCCAGGAAAAACTCGCTGGCGGCGTGGCGCTCTATGAGCGGCATCAAAAAGCCGGAGCGCATGACGGTGTCGATGCCGAGCGGTTTGGTCGGATTGACCTCGCGAGCGATGGCGTCGGCCACGACGTCGGTGTCGGTGTGATAGGCAACACGGGCATTGTCATACTCGGGTAGCTGATGCAGCGCGTTGACCAGGATCACGGGCTCGGCATTGCGCGCGAGCAGCACGCCGCAAAAACGCTCGAACATATCGGCATAAAAGCCGGTCAGGTAATAAATCGACCACGGGTCGTTTACAAGCAGCTGCGCGCCGAGGTGCTGACCCTCGAGCGCATCGAGCACGCGCGCCACACGCTGGTCATCGACATGTGCCATGAAACATCCTTTCGCTAGGTTGCCACCATGGTATCCCATGCCCGGCAGCTTGGGACGTTCCTTTTATGCCGGCACCTGGGGACACTCCTTGCAAAAGCAGATAAAAGAGCCCGTCCCAAATTAGCTGCTTAGGCTGGGTCGATGTCCATGCTGGCGATGAGGTCGATGTTGGTGCCGAGGAGGTCTTCCAGCACGACGTCGCCCATGCGGATGGGGGCTTCGACGGCCAGGCCGCGGATGAGGTTCATGGCTTGGGCGTGAAGTGCCAGTGGGATGGCTTCGGCCGTGCGCACGGGCAGCAGCGCCTCGTCGCCGCCGGATACGGCCACGGTGGTGGTGAGCACGCGCATGGGGCAGGTTAGCTCCTGGTGCGCGAACTTGTTGCCACGCGGGCAGCTGTTGCCGGTCACGGAGCGAACCTCTACCAAGGAGCCATTGGCATCACGCTCCACCTCTACGGTCAGGAGGCATTCGGATGGGCAAGTGGTGCAGTTGAACTGCAACGTCTCGGTCGCATTCGTGCTCATGGCCTTACGCCTCCTCAACGGGATCGACGGACAGGACAATCTCGCTAGCACCTAGGTCGAGTGCGCGCTGAATCACCTTTGCCGGCAGCGGGAAGCTTTCCATGACGCTCGGCTTAAATGCACGGACCTTGCCGGAGAACAGCTCCTCGTCGCTTGCTAGAATGCGCACGCGGGCGGCGTTGACCGGTCGGCGCACGCGGAAGTTGAGCTTGGTGAGCGCCACGGCCGTAATGCGTCCCGGCAGTGCGTAGCCCGCAATGCCGGCAGGGGAGACCGTGAACTTGCAGCTCGGGTCCGCAGTACTCGCCCCGGCGTCGCCGCCCAACGCCCACGCCGCCGCAGCCGCACCGGCGCGCTCGGACTCGGTCGTCACATTGTCTGCCAGGTCGTGCACGTGCAGCACGTTGCCGCAGGCAAAGATGCCCGGTACGCCCGTCTGCAGGCTCTGGTTCACCACGGCGCCGCGCGTGCGCGGATCAAGCTCTACACCCGCGGCAACCGAAAGCTCGTTCTCGGGAATCAGACCCACCGAAAGCAGCAACGTGTCGCACGGAACAATGCGCTCGGTACCCGGAATGGGCGCCAGGTGCTCGTCGACCTGACTCACCTCGACGGCCTCCACACGGTCGTGCCCAATCACGCGCGTGATGCAGCGTAATACCAAAATCGTCCAGGCAGTTCTTCACATTGCGGCGCAGGCCGTTGGCGTACGGCATGAGCTCGTATACGCCCTCGACCGAAATTCCCTCGAGCGTGCAGCGACGTGCCATGATCAGCCCGATGTCGCCCGAGCCCAAAATGACGGCGCGCGAGCCGGGTTTGAGATTTTCGATATTGATGTATCGCTGCGCCAGGCCGGCCGTAAACACGCCGGCGGGACGACTGCCGGGGATCTTGATCTCGCTGCGCGTGCGCTCGCGACATCCCATGGCAAGGACAATCGCGCGTCCGGTGAGCTGTAGCATGCCGGCGGGGCTCATGAGCGTGACGGTGTGGAGTGCTGCGTCTTCCGTAGGCTCGCCTGAATCAATCCCAAGCACCATGCTGTTCAGGAACAGCGCAATGTCGGTTGCGTTCACCTGGTCGATAAAGCGCTGCGCGTACTCGGGACCGGTGAGCTCCTGTTTAAAGTGCGACAGGCCAAAGCCGGGGTGGATGCACTGGCGCAGGATGCCGCCCAGGTGCTGCTCGCGCTCCACGATGGCCACGCGCGCTCCGGCCTTATGCGC
>URZR01000210.1 GCA_900552425.1 uncultured Collinsella sp.
CACAGATACGCCCAGACGCGGGCACGTTGAGCACCAGTCCGGCGAGCGCCGGCGCCCAGGGCGCGCGATCGCCCAGGGCGAGCGCAAGCTCCGCCGCAGCGCCATCACTCGCGGTCCCCGCGCGCCCGCGCAGTCCATGCCCATGCGCCCGCACGGCCGCACCCCACGCCACGGGCCCCGAAACCCGCAGCAGCCACACCAGCACGCGCTCACACGCCCACGAGGCGGCAACGACCAGCACGGTCCAAGCCAGCAGGTCGGCCGTCTCAATCAAAAGCTTCGCCTGATAGATGCGCTCACCCACGGTGCCCACCGCCATGCCGATCAGCTCGGCTGCCACGCCGGCCTTCCAGCTCATGCCAATCACGGCACGCGCACACGAAAGCACAAACGGCAGGACTTCGCGCCAGGTATGGGCGCAAAACAGTCGCCAGCCGCGCACGCCATGCAGACGGAACATCTGCTCCAGCGGTTTATTCACCTGTGCCAAGCCCTCGGCCAGCGAAAAATACACGCCCGGCAGCGCCATCAAAAAGACCGCCGCGATGCTCACACGTGCCGACCCCAACCAAATGAGCAGCAGGACCACCACGCAGGCAACCGGCGTCGCCTTTACAAACGACAGCGCCGGAGCCACCAGGTGCGCAAACGCACGCGACCGCACCGAGACTCCCGCCAGCACGCCGCCGCACACCGCGGCAAGCGCCAGCCCGCCCAATATTCGCGCGCCCGAGCCCGCCAAAATCGCCCAGGTACCGCCATCGCACACCAGGCGCAGCAGCGCCAAGGCAACAGCACCCGGCCCCGGCAAGATCAGCGGCTGCGCTACCAACGCCGCCACCAGCACCCACACGGCAAGCCAAAAGGCGGCGACGGCACCTGCTGCCGCCACCGCCTTCATACGCTCTGTCATTTGTCGAGCAAACGCACGCACGGGCTACTCCATGTAGTAGAAATCGTCAGCCGGGAGCTTGCCGCCCACGGCGCTCGCGTCCGCATCGGCCAGCACCTGCAGGTACCCACCGAGCGCCGCCTTCATATCCTTCCCCGTCTGGCACACGAGCATGCACCCGGGAATCGCCTTTTCGGCAATCGCGGCGTTATCCACGATGCCCGCATCGACCACGGCCTGAGCCCAGTCCGCCGGCGCCGCATTGACGGCTTTCACGCTCGCCTCATGGCAGCGCAAGAATTCCGCCACGGCGTCGGGATGCTCCTCGGCAAAGGAACGGCGCACCACGGTCACGCCCGTCAGCAGGCGCGAGCCCGTGTCACCTGCCAGCTCATCCCACACATCGGTCAGACTTACCGGAGCCGACAGCTTGCCTTCGCTCTTGGCGATGGCGGCGGTCTTGAACGGCTCGGGCAGCACGCCCACAGCAGACGGATCGGCAAGCAGGGCCGACAGCACCTCGGTGGGCTCGCTCTTAAACTCGAGCGTCACCTGGCCGGTCAGGCCCGCGCGCTCCAGCAGGTAGTTCATGACGTACTCCGGCGCGGTGCCCTTGCCCGTCATGTAGACGGTATGGCCCGCCAGATCGCCAAACGAGGCCACACTCGCGTCGCCCGTCACAACGTTCAGCACGCCCAGCGTGTTGATGTCGATGACCTGGACCGCGCCCTCGGTCTTGTTGTAGAGCACGCTCGCCACGTTGGCGGGCACCAGGGCAATGTCGACATCGCCCTGAATGACCTTGGGCACGATCTCGTCGGCTGCGGCGCTGATCGCAAAGTCGAACTCGTTATCCGTCTCGCCGCTCGCCGCCTGGTCCATAAACCTCACCAGACCGATCGACGTCGGGCCCTTGAGCGAGGCGACGTGCACCTCAACCGGCTCTGCGGCGGCACCGTCAGCGGCAGACCCGGCAGCCGAACCCGCGGCGGACCCGGCACCGGTAGCCCCGCCGCCACAGCCCGTGAGCGCAAGCGACAGCGCGCCCGCGGCAAGCGCCGAGGCAAACCCTCGGCGCGAAAGCTCAAATTCAAACGCGCGCATCGTTAGCACATCCCTTCGTTAGGCATCGTCCAGGCGTGGTGGTCAGTGTGCAGCAACTCCTCGGCCAGCGGCGAGAGCGGCGCACCCAAGAACTCGCGGTAGCACGCCCGGACATCGGGGTTCTCGTGCGAGAAGCGAATGTCCGCAGCGGCATCCAGGCCCCACAGCACCTGACCGCGCTCGGCTGCCAGCTCGCAGCCGTCGTGGATGGGCTGACCGCCGCCACCGACGCAGCCGCCCGGGCACGCCATGACCTCAACGAAGTCATAGCTCACGCGGCCGTCACAAATCGCGTCGAGCAGACGGGCAGCGTTGCCCAGCCCGTGTGCCACGGCGACGCGCACCTTGGTGCCATCGATATCGGCCACGGCTTCCTTCCAGCCGTCCAGGCCGCGCACGTCGGTAAAGAAGTCGGCGTCGGGGTTCTCGCCCGTCACCAGGTAATATGCCGAGCGCACGGCGGCCTCCATCACGCCGCCCGTGGCGCCAAAGATCACACCCGCGCCCGTGCCAAAGCCCAGCGGCGTATCGAGCAGCTCCTCAACCAGCGTGTCCACGCTCACGTGGTTCGCGCGGATCATGCGCACCATCTCGCGTACCGTCAGCGCAACGTCAACGTCGGGCGCGCCGTCCTCGCCCACCATGCTCGGCAGCGCGCACTCGGCCTTCTTGGCCGTACACGGCATCACGGACACCACAAACAGGCGCTCGGGCTCCACGCCCAGCACCTTGGCGTAGTAGGTCTTGGCGATGGCGCCGAACATCTGCTGTGGCGACTTTGACGTGGACAGGCTGTCGACAAACTCCGGGTA
>URZR01000211.1 GCA_900552425.1 uncultured Collinsella sp.
GGGTTTACGGTAATTACTTGGGAGAAATGATGACTGAGGTAGTAGAAGCTGCTGATCTTAAATACGACGCCCGCGGGCTGATTCCTTGCGTGGTTCAGCAGCATGACACCGGTGAGGTGCTTATGGTTGCTTGGATGAACGAGGAATCGGTGGGGCTGACGCTCAAGACCGGGACCACGTGGTTTTGGAGTCGCAGCCGTCAGGAGCTCTGGAACAAGGGCGCGACGAGTGGCAACATGCAGGAGGTCAAGGAGCTCTGGGCCGACTGCGATAGCGATACGCTGCTGGTCAAGGTGGACTCACCGGGCCCGGCCTGCCATACCGGCAACCGTACCTGCTTCTTTAAGCGCGTGGAAGGGGGAGTGCGATGAAAGTCGTGACGCCGTTCGAGGTCGCCGAATGCAACACCGAGCTCCTCCGCGCGGGCGTGCCATGCCGCGTGCACCTGACTGATGCCTGCGGGGCGCAGTCGCTTTGGCTCGAGGCCGAGAAGGAAAGGCTCAATGAGGCCCATGCCGTCATCGTCGAGTTCTTTGAGAAAAAGGGCGCAAAGCCTCGGTTCGATGAGACCGGTACCTACTTTACGCTGCAGTAACGAGAGGAAATAACCATGGGAGTCAGAACAGCTAACGTGCAGCCGGGAAATATCGGCGAGACGCTGACGGGTCTGGCCGAGGTGATTCACGGTCGTCGCGACGCATCGCCGCAGGAGAGCTATACCGCGCGTCTGCTGACCGACGTCGAGGACGAGCTTCTCAAGAAGCTTGCCGAGGAGGCGAGCGAGGTGATCATGGCCTGCAAGGATAACGACCACGATCATATCCGCTACGAGGCCGGCGACCTGATCTACCACCTGCTCGTGACGCTCGAGCGCTACGGCATCACCCTCGACGAACTGGCCGGCGAACTCAACGCCCGCCGCCACTAGTCATCGGGGACGTTCTTAAACGACTAGTTAGGCGAGGGGCGTGGACTCCCATTCGCCGGTGGGGTGGGGGATGTCGAAGGTTCGATAACTGCAGTCGTAGGCGTGGGCTTGCGCTTCGCGGATATTCCAACAGATGTCACAGGCGCGGTGTGCGTCCGAGCCAAAGGTGATTGGCACCTCGGCGTGGGCGAAGCAGCGCAACAGCCCCGTCGAGGGGTAATAGTCGTCGAGGCCCTTACGCGGCGCGGCGGTCGAGACTTCGACACGGCGACCCGTATCGTGCGCGCACTCGGCCATCTGCCCCCAAAACGGCGCCGGGTCAAAATCGGGCGCAAAGCCTTCCTTCGAAAAGCGCATGACCAGGTCGGGATGGGCCATTACATCAAAGTTGAGTGAGCTTTCGCAAGCACGGCACCAGTCGTCGACGTAGCGTTCCCACACGCCGCGCACGCCCAGGTTTTCCCAAACATGCAGGTTGGTATCGTCGTCGATCCAGCCGCAAAGGGAATCGGGTGTATCGGGGCGCGCGACGTTTTCCGTTCCCACCGTACCCGCGGCACCTGCCATGATATCGCCCGGGTCGCCAATCCAATGCACGCTGCCCAAGCGCACCACGGCGCCCTGGGACCAGCGCTCAACCAAGGGTTCGCAGCCCTCGTACCAATCGCATTCAAAGCCATAGATAAGCTCGAGCTCCGGCGCGATTTGCGCGGCAAGCCTGCGGGCGTCCTCAAAGGCCAGACGATGTGCCGGCAAGTCGCCCTCGACGACCTGCACCTCGCAGTTAGCATCCATACTGGCAGGCAGGGCGAGGTGGTCGGTCGAGACCATGACGCGGCAGCCTGCCGCAGCAGCGGCACGGACGTTGTCATCAAACGAGGCATGGCCGTCCGAAAACGAGGTGTGGGTGTGACAATCGACCAGCGGGCAAGCGGACATGGCGGCTCCTTTGCGTCAAGCGAATCCGCTTCATTGTAATGGCGCAGCCTCGGCGCGGCGGGAACGCTGCAAGTCGAAACCGACTGGAAAGGGCAGGCGGCGCGTGCCGGCGCCGGCGACTACTTGCTTCGTGTCGCCGCTCGTTTGGACTGCACGGTTATAATCGCGTGCCGCACG
The DNA here is from genome assembly GCA_900552425.1 of uncultured Collinsella sp. Lineage (GTDB taxonomy): Bacteria > Actinomycetota > Coriobacteriia > Coriobacteriales > Coriobacteriaceae > Collinsella. The sequence goes on from URZR01000211.1 coordinate 2,045, forward strand.
GCGGTGACGGGACGATAGCGGATCATACGCGGTCCCGACCAGCGCATGACCTCGCGGATCTTCTCGCGCATGGCAGGCCGGTAACAATGCGAAGGACAGGCCGAGCAAAATGTCTTGGTGCCCATGTGCGGGCAGTGCTCAATGCGCGCGATGGCGTATTTCTGCAGCTCGGCGCATTCGGGGCAGAGCGTAACGGTTCGGAGCCCGAGTTTGACGCGAGTGGGCTTTTCGCCGTTGGGAGCCTGCTTACCCTCGTGGCCGCCGCGATGATGCCCGCGGCACCACAGTGCAATCATCTGCGACACCATCTGGGCCTCACGCTCACGTTTGCGTGCTAGCTCCGGTGTGTCGACTGGGCGCGCCATTAGCTCAGCCTCCCGTGCTCGACCGAAAGCGAGAAATCGGCAAACGCGCAGGTGCTGGCACGGTGGCTCACGAGCACAATGGTCTTGCCGCGGCGCTTGAGCTCGTCGATTGCCTGCATCACGGACGCCTCGTTGAGAGCATCGAGCGCGCTGGTGGGTTCGTCGAGCAAGATGAAGGGTGCGTCGTTGAGGAAGATGCGCGCAAGGCCGATGCGCTGGCGCTCGCCGCCCGAAAGCGAGTCGCCCAGCTCGGCAACGGGCGTGTCGAGTCCCTGCGGCAGACGGTCGATGAGCGTGGTGAGTGAGGCGGAGCGGCAAGCGTCGAGCAGCTCGGCATCGGTGGCGTTGGCGTGCGCGACCAGCAGGTTCTCGCGTACGGTGCCGCAGA
>URZR01000212.1 GCA_900552425.1 uncultured Collinsella sp.
GACTGCGGGAACGGCCTTTCCGCTCAATGTGTTCGGCTGAGATCGGAAATCAACCCAACACGAGCCGGACACGCGCCAGACGGCTCTTCCCCGTGCGGCCTTCCCCCTTACGCTCATGTTGCAGGCATGTAACGCCGCAGCGAGCGCGCCTTTTTTGCGCCAGACAGGTACAATGATGAACACTGTACCGTAGCGGAGCGCCCCGCGCGCGCCGCAATCACGCGAAAGGGTTTCCCATGGCCGAGATCTCGTCCTCCCGTATCGTCATCACCGTCCTTGGCAAGAACCGCCCCGGCATCGTCGCCGGCGTCACCCGTGTCCTAGGCGAGGCCAACGTCGACATCCGCGACATCACGCAGTCCATTATCGAGGACATCTTCACCATGACCATGCTGGCCGATACCGCCGAGTCCAAGCTCGACTTCGCCGAGCTGCAGAAGGCGCTGGCCGAGGCCGGCGAGCTTTCGGGCGTCAACGTGTCCATCCAGCGCGAGGACGTCTTCAACTTTATGTACCGCCTGTAGCGAACAGGCCGTACGGGAACAGGCCGGCGCATCTGCACCCAAGCACGCCGCCCCCACACGGCCCCGAGAGGAGCGCGCATGGCTTACGACGCCAAGAAAATCTACTACCGCTTCGATGACCATCTGAGCCGCCTGGTCTTGGATTATGAGGCGAGCCGCCAGATTTCGCCCGAGAGCGAAAACCTCTACCACGGCATGCCGACTGATCCGTATGACGAGGGTCTGTTCGTCGAGCATAACGTCAAGCGCGGCCTGCGCAACGCCGACGGCTCGGGTGTGGTTGCGGGCCTTACCCGCATCTCGGACGTGCACGGCTACAACAAGGTCGACGGAAAGGTCGTGCCCGATCAGGGCAAGCTCACGCTTCGCGGCTACAGCATCGAGGATCTGGTCAACAATGCCCAGGCCGAGAATCGCTATGGCTACGAAGAAGTCGCCTACCTGCTTATCACGGGTTCGCTGCCCAATAAGGAAGAGCTGGACGGCTTTTGCGAGCGCTTGGGCGCCTTTAGGCATCTGAGCGACGAATACGTTAAAGAGTTCCCCATGACCACGGTGTCGTCGAGCATCATGAACGTGCTCCAGCGCGCCGTGCTGCTGCTCTACGCCTTCGACGCCGAGCCCGACGTGATTACGCCCGAGCATGAGATCGACGTGGCTATTTCCATGCTCGCACGTCTCCCGCGCATCGCCGCCTTCGCACACATGGCCTCGATCGCCAAGCTTCGCGGCTCCGAGGTTCACGTGCCGCACCCCACGCCCGGTCTCTCCACCGCCGAGACCATCCTGCAGGTGCTCCGCGGCGGCATGGCATTCACCCGCGACGAAGCCATGCTGCTCGACGTGATGCTCATGCTGCATGCCGAGCACGGCGGCGGCAACAACTCCACGTTCGCCTGCCGCGTGCTGTCCTCTTCGGCCACCGACCCGTATTCCGCCTACGCCGCGGCCATCGGCTCGCTCAAGGGCCCGCGCCACGGCGGCGCCAACGCCAAGGTCGTGTCCATGCACGAGGACATCCGTGCGCATGTCTCCAATTGGGAGGACGAGGACGAGGTCGCAGCCTACCTGGGCAAGATCCTCGACAAACAGGCCTTCGACGGCACGGGTCTCATCTACGGTATGGGCCACGCCGTCTACACGCTAAGCGACCCGCGCGCCGAGGTGTGCCGCCGTTACGCGCGCTCGCTTGCCGCCAAGAAGGACTTGGGCGAGGAGTTCGCACTCATCGAGCGCATCGAGCGCCTGGCCCCGCAGGTGATGCGCGACCACGGCATGACCAAGCCCATCTGCGCCAACATCGACCTGTACACGGGCTTTATCTACAAAATGCTCGGCGTGCCCGAGACGCTCTTTACACCGCTGTTCGCCGTCGCCCGTATGGCCGGCTGGTCGGCGCACCGCATGGAAGAGCTCTTCTGCGCGCACCGCATCATCCGCCCGGCATACCGTCCGGTGATCGAGCCGCTGGAGTACAAGCCGCTCGCCGACCGCTAGGACGCGGACCGTTATAGAACCCGAGCGTGGCCAGGGCATCACCGCCCTCGGCCACGCTTTTTATGCCAGCAGAAAGGGCTGCATCGAATGATTGTTTTTTCCGATATGGATGGAACGCTGTTGACGAGTGACAAGCAGATGAGCGACGCCACCTGGGCGATGCTCGACGAGCTTGCGCGCCGCGGTGTTGAGTTTGTGCCCTGCACGGGGCGTCCGCTGTCGGGTGTCTTTGAGCCCATCCTCGCCCATCCTGCCGTGCACTACGCGGTCTGCGCCAATGGTGCCAGCGTCTGGCAGCTCGACGACGATGTGCCCAACGATGCTTCGCGTGCTACACGCATTTTGAGCCGACCGCTCGACCGTGGCATTGCCCACCGCATCCATAGCATTGCCGCCGGCCATGACGTCACCTTCGATATCTTCGCGGACGGGCAGTGCTTCCTCCCCCGCTCGCTCTACACGCGCCTGGACGAATTCTGCGGCGGCGACCCCCACATCGCGGCTTCGCTCAAGCGCACACGAACACCGATCGATATGGATATCGACAGCAAGATCGACGAGGTCGAGACACTCGAACGCATCGCCATGTACTGGCACAACCCGGCCGATCGCGACGTCATCGCGGCGGAGCTCGACACGCTCGGAGGCATTGAGGTCACACGTTCGTACGCCATGAATATCGAGGTCATGGGCGAGGGCGCCACCAAGGGAACGGCCCTCACGTGGCTATGCGAGCACCTGGGCGAGCGTCTCGCCGACGCCTGG
>URZR01000213.1 GCA_900552425.1 uncultured Collinsella sp.
GGCCACATAATGGTTGTCCGGCGTTTGCCCAGATAAAACCTGCCAAAATAAACCTGTCCCTTTTTGGCAGGCTACTCGGCGCTCTTGAGGGCGCCGACCATGTCGATCTTGTTGAGCGTACGGTTGGTGGCGAGGTTGACGATAAACGTAAAGCCAAAGGAAAGCACCACGGCGAGCACGTAGCTTAGCGGCTCGACCTCGACGTCAAAGTACAGCGACGGCATCTGCAAAATGTACGTAAAACTCTCGGCCAGCAAGCCGCCCAGCGGTACGCCCAGCGTGGCTCCGATCGCCGTGAGGATCAACGTCTCCTTGTTGACGTAGTGGTGCACCTCGCCACGGCGGAAGCCCAGCACCTTAATGGTCGCCAGCTCGCGCTCGCGCTCGGAGATATTCGTGTTGGACAGCGTAAACACCACCACAAACGACAGGCACGCCGCCATAAAGGTCACGAGCACCACGACCGAATTGATAATCGTAAAGTTCGCCTCATAGTTTTCCCAATGCTCGGCCGTACTCGAAATCGTAAGCCAACCGTCACTCTTAAGATTCTTGCTAAACGCAATCTGGTCGGCCGACGAACCCTTAAGCAGCACAAAGACGCCGTTAAGGCGTGCACTTCGACCGAACGCGCGCTCATAGGTGCCCTGCGTCATGTAAAGCGTGTTGCCCAGATAGTTGAGCGAGATGTCGCTGACTTTGACCTTGGCAACATTGAGCGACGAATCCTGGACGTGTGCCGTATCGCCCGGCTTGATCCCCAGCACCAGCTGAGAGCTCTTGCTCAAATACACATCCCCGTCACGCAGGGCGAGCGGTTCTTTGGACTCGTCCTCTAGGCGCACGTAGTCATCCAGGTCGTTCGTGCGGTCATCGGGCACCACGATCAGCTGCACGGTCTCGCTCTTTCCGCCGAATGTAAAGGTAACGTTGTCGGTCATAATCGGCAGCGTCGAAGTCACGGTCACGTCGGAATCCTTGGCTGCACTGCGCTCATCCAACGCCGCGCACGTCTGCGAAAAATCATCGGGATTGGCGACCGCCAGCAAATCGTAGCGTGTGATGTGCCCGTACTGCTTGGGCGACAGCGCGACCGACGTATCACGGATGCCCATACCGCAAATCACAAGCGCCGTGCAGCCCGCAATGCCAAAGATGGTCATAAAGGCGCGCTTTTTGTAGCGGAACAGGTTGCGTGCAGCGACCTTGTTCAAAAAGCCCATGCGGCGCCAGATAAAGCCGATGCGCTCAAGTAGGATGCGCGAGCCGGCGCGCGGGGCCTTGGGGCGCATGAGCGAGGCTGGGGTCTCAGCCATCTCGTGGCGGCAGGCGATAATCGTGGCGCCCACCACGCCCACGGCAAACAGCGCTACCGACACGAGTGATGACACGATGTCGTACGAAAGCAACATCTGGGGCAGCGAGTACATGTCGTCGAACACCGTAAACAAGAACAGCGGCAGACCCACAAATCCGATGATATTGCCGAGCACGCCACCGATCAGACACGCCCACAGCGAGTAGTCCACATATTTGGACAGGATACGCCCGCGCGAATAGCCGAGCGCCTTGTACAGGCCAATGAGCGTGCGCTCCTCCTCGACCATGCGGGTGGCGGTGGTGAGACTGATAAGCACGGCGACGATAAAGAAGATGAACGGGAACACCGTGGCAATGGCCTCAATTGACGAGCTATCGCTCTCCACGCTCGAGTAGCTTGCGATGTTATCGCGGTCCTGGATGTACCAGGTGCATTCGCCCAGGTCAGAGAGCTCGGCGCGGGCATCGGCAAACTGCTGGTCGGCGGCGGCACGGCGCTGGTCCAGGTCGGCTTGCGCCTGCGCACGCTCGTCGCTGCCCTCGGCCATGCGATTGATGTTGTCCTGCTCGATCCCAAAGACCATATTCGCCTGACGCTCAGCTGCGTCCAAGCTCGCCGGTGTGTCGACCGTCAGCTCCTGGGCGCGCGCCTTCTCACGCTCCTCGCGGATCTTCTCGATATTGCCCTTGACCTCATTGATCTTTGCCGAGTAGGCATCCGAATAGGAGTTGAGGCTCTTGGCTCCCTCGACGACCACGTGGACAGCGGAGTAGGAAGAAGATGTCGCGGCATCCTCGCTCACGTAGAACTTGTAGTCCGCAGTCGAAGCAGCGCGAAAGGCGTTGACTGTCGAGTCGGAGCTCACATCAGTGGGATCGAGGACCTCAGCCGTAATGGTGTAGTCCCCATCGGCAAACTGGTCCTTGGCGCTTTGGTTCGACGAGCTCGCATCGTTGGCGGCAAAGCTCACCGTATCGCCGATTTTCTTGCCCGAAGCCTTCAAAAAACGTGAGGTCACTGCCACTTCGCCCGAAGTCTCGGGCAGCTCGCCGCGCACTAGCACCGGTTGGTCAATATTCTCTTTGGAGAGGCTCTGTACGACGACACGCTCGCGCGTTGTACCCACGGCGGTGTAGGCGGTCTCGGTGTAGATGCCCTCGGCCGTCTCGACGCCATCGACCTCTTGGATCGCGGCAATATCGTCATCGGTCAGACCATAGGTCGACTGCACGTTGATGTCATAAACATTCTGCTGGTCAAAGTAAGCGTCAACCGAATCGCACAGGTCCTCGCACCCCGCTTTGAGGCCGCACATCACGCTCACACCGAGCGCGGTGATGACCACGATGGACAAGAAGCGCTTAAGACTGCCTCGGATTGTACGGTAGATGCCACGGCG
>URZR01000214.1 GCA_900552425.1 uncultured Collinsella sp.
TAACAGCTCGAGCGGAACCGCGTCTGGTACGGCATCTGACAGCTCGAGCCAAGGCACGACGTCGGGCAACTAAGCACGTTTGCCTCTCATAGAGAACCAACCTGTATAACGGGCGCGAACCGGCAACGGTCGCGCCCGTTTGCCTTGGGTGCCGTCATGGCGAACGCTATGCGATGGTAAGATGCTTTACGTGTGTAAAGAGGAGATTTGCCATGAGCAAGACAATAGTTAGGCCCACGCTATCGCTGGGCAACCACATCTATCTGTATCGCCTGCTGCGCGATGCAATTGGATGCGGCAAGCAAACGTTTATGACGCAGGTCGAGGAGGCGCTCGCCGCTGGCGACATGACTGCTTATGACCTGGGCTTCGAGTCCACGCGCGAGTTGCTCGAGGAACTCGACGACTGCATTAAACTGACCGTCTTTAAGGGCGGCCGCCTGTATGCCACCGTCATCGCCAACGAGGCATGGGATGCCGCCCTTGCCAAGGGCGAGGACAAGCCCAAGGGCGCCAAGGGCGCCAAGCAGTCCTACAAAAAGAAGAAGCGCGGCGAGAAGGACCTCAAGGCCGTGCGCCCCAAGCACGTTAAGCGTCCCGAGCCCGAGCCCGTGGCCGAAGTCGCTCCGGAGCCCGAGCCCGAGCCCGAGATCGAAGTCGCTATTGAGGTAACGGCAGAAGCCGAAACCGAAATCGCCGCCACGACCGATCCCGAAGTCATATCCGAGCAGGAAGTCACTGCTGAGCTCAACGAAGCTCCCAAGTCGACAACCGAAGAAGCCGCTAACCAACCCGAGACGTCTGCGTTCCAAAACAGCGATGTCTTTGGCGACGAGGCCGAGGACGATCAGCCCGCCGATCAAGGCGCTTCCGAGTCGACGCCGGAGCCCGAGACGCCGCAGCCCGCCATCTCGCTCACGGTCGTCTATGACCCCGAGAACGCCAACGCCGGCATCACCACCATGGCATCCACGCCCATCGAGGCAAAGTCGAGCGTCGAGAATGAGAGCGCGACGCAGGTTGAGGTTAAAACTGCAGCCGCAGACGCGCCCGTCACCGTGAAGCCCGCAGATTCCGCGATCAAGCCGGATTCGACGCCGGAGCCCGCACCCGTCATCGAATCCGTGCCCGCCGCTGCTTGCGACCAAATTCCCGCACCGGCACCGTCTCCGGCCCCCGCTGCAGCACCGGCCCCCGCACCCGCAGCACCGACCATCCCCGAGGACTTCCCCGTCGATTTCGCAACCGAGGTCTTCTGCCCCGGCCCGCTTCTACACCGGCTGTCGACCTATCTCCCCTACGGCGCCGACACGCTCGGCATCGTCGGCGAGTATTACTGGATCGCCCGCGAACGCGGCACCATCGAGGCCGCGCGAAACCGCGCAAGCTTCCCCCTGCACTATACGCAGGCCGGCGAGCGCCACGAAGTCACCGTGCGCATCCGCCGCAACACCACCGGCGGCCTCGGAGCCGCCTGGACTATCGACAAAGTCGAAGAACCCGAGCAGTAACGACAAACGGCTCAAATCCAAATCAGGATTTGAGCCGTTTTTATTTGTTGATGTTACGTAACCAAACCAGCAATAAACCTAGTCACGCGTGAGCTTGCGGTGGATACGATGCGGCTGGGCTGCGTCCTCGCCCAGGCGCTCGATGCGGTTGGCCTGATAGGCCTCGAAGTTGCCCTCGAACCAATACCAGTTGCCCGGATTCTCGTCGGTGCCCTCCCACGCCAGAATGTGCGTGGCGACGCGGTCCAGGAACATACGGTCGTGGCTAATGACCACCGAGCAGCCCGGGAACTCGAGCAGCGCCGCCTCGAGCGAGGACAGCGTCTCGACGTCGAGATCGTTCGTGGGCTCGTCGAGGAGCAGCAGGTTGCCGCCCTGCTTGAGCGTGAGCGCCAGGTTCAGACGGTTGCGCTCGCCACCGGAGAGTACGCCAGCGCGCTTCTGCTGGTCCTGGCCCTTAAAGCCAAAGCTCGCCACATACGCGCGGCTGGGGACCTCGGTCTCGCCGACCATCATGTGGTCCAGGCCGTCCGAGACGACCTCCCATAGGTTCTTATCGGGGTCGATACCGGAACGGTTCTGGTCGACGTAAGAAATCTTGACGGTCTCGCCCACCTCGAGCTCGCCCGAAGTCAGCGGCTCCAGACCCACAATCGTCTTGAACAGCGTGGTCTTACCGACGCCGTTGGGGCCGATGACGCCCACGATGCCGTTGCGCGGCAGGGTGAACGAAAGGTCGTCGATGAGCACGCGACCGTCGAATTCCTTGTGCAGGTGATGGGCCTCGAGCACCTTGTTACCCAAACGCGGTCCAACGGGAATGCGGATATCGGTCCAGTCGAGCTTCTGGCTGGCGCGGGCCTCGGCCTCCATCTCCTCGTAACGAGCCAGGCGGGCCTTGTTCTTGGCCTGTCGGGCCTTGGGCGAGCTGCGTACCCACTCGAGCTCGGCCTCCATGCGCTTGGCGAGCTTGGCGTCGCGGTTGCCCTGAGCCTCGATACGGGCGGCCTTGGTCTCCAGATACGTGGAGTAGTTGCCCTTGTAGGGATAAAGGTGACCGCGGTCGACCTCGCAGATCCACTCGGCCACGTTATCCATGAAGTAACGATCGTGGGTAACGGCGATGACGGCACCCTTGT
>URZR01000215.1 GCA_900552425.1 uncultured Collinsella sp.
AAAGCGCTCCCCCGATACCGATCGAGCACGGGAAAACGACGTCGAAGCCTACGCCGGTCGAGCATTCCGAATGTAATGAGCAGCACCAGGCCATCGACCATAAAGAAATACTCAAGTGCCAAAAACCACGTTGGATAGTTTCGGTTTTCGCCCGTCGGCGTAAATACCGCAAAATGGCTGCCCATCAGCAGCAACAATGTTGTCGCATAGACGCATCCATTCCATATGCGCCCCACGGGCTCGGGGATACGCGAGAGCAGGCGTGCACATTTGGACGTCACGGGAGAGACGATCGAACGCCGGTTTGCAGAAGACGGAAGCGTGAGGGCAACCGGCTGCTGTATCCGCTGCACCTGTGACACCGCGACCCGGGGCACACTGGCAGCAGAAAAGATCACGGGCGACGGTGCAGGGAGACATAGCTCATACGCCGCACGCGCAGCATGCCCCAGTGCCTTTGCACTCGCAAAGCGCTTAGCCGGATCGAGCGCCATCGCCATGCAAATCACATCCGCCAGCGGAACGGGAATGCCGTGCGCCTCGCATTGCTCACGTATGTCCCGCCCCGGTTTGGGGTCAGTTCCCGTCAGGCAAAAGAACAGCAGTGCGCCAAGCGCGTAAATATCGCTGCGGACGCTCGTCTGCCCAAACCCAAACTGCTCGGGCGGCGCATAGGAACGCGTGCCAAACTTGACGGTGTCGGCGTCGGCGCCATCGCGCCAAACGCGCGCGATTCCCAGATCAATAATCACCAGCGAGGAAAAGGTCATGCCGGCATCGGTCGCGTATCTCACGCCCGATACGATGATGTTCGAGGGTTTAAGGTCGCGGTGGATTACCGGTACCCCTGGCCCCCCCGCAGCTGCAAAACCAGCATGCAGCGCGCCCACCGCTTCACACAGAACGGGATACAGCTCGCGGGCATAATCGGGCGTCGCGCCCAGGCGCCCCACGAGCGCCTCGAGCGTCTCGCCTTCGACATATTCCATCACCACATCGAGCTCGTCGCCCACACGGCGGCAATCGACGATTCGGGGCAAATGCTCAAAACGATGACCGGCGCGCTGGGCCGCAAACAAGCGCTCATATGCTCCGCCAATCTGCACCGAAGCATCGATGCGCTTGCGGACAAAGGGACCGAGAGACCCGCCGCCAGAGCCCTCAAAATAGACAAGTTCGGTCGTCTCGACATCCGAGAACTTGAGCACACGCTCCACACGATAGCTGTCATCGCGGTCGAGCGACGCCAAATGCTCGACAAGCGAAGCAGTCAGCTCGTCATCGGAATATGTTGGGCTCTGAGTATCCATAGCGTCCATCATAACGCAGGGTGCGGACACCCCATGGTGTCCGCACCCCGTTCGTTCGCATGGTTGTTCTGGTGACACCGCCGGCTCAGCCATCGGCCACTAACTCACCGTTTCCTCGCCAAAGCGATACAGCTCTTCATTGACCTTTTGGAGGCTACAGCCACGGTCGATGCAAAAGATAATGATTGCATCGCGACGGTCCTTGCAGTTGAGGACGCTCACTCCGGCAGCCGTCAGGGCGCAGTTGGTCTCCTTGAGCGTCAACGCCATTGCAAAGGCAATCTGCAGCACCTTGTTGCGGCTCGGATGCCGCGCACCGGTAAAAATCTGATAACCAAAAGTCTCATTGAGGTCGGCCATACGCACCACGCGCGAACGCTCGAGTCCCTTCTCTTGCAGCAACTGCTTTAAGTAATCCGAAAGCGACGGGGCGGCAAAGTCGTGTTCTTTGATATAGCCATCGATGTTTGGCGCGTCGAGGAGTTCATTGAGTAACTCGTCCGTCAGCTTTTTATCGGGCATACGACCTCACCTCCCATACGGCGCAACGGTAGCGACATGTTAGGCCAGCACCCAGCTTGCAGCGGCAGACTTATCAAACACGTTGGCAAAATAGAGAGCCTTCTTGATGTCACCATCAAAGTAGATATTGCCCGCCACGGAACCGCCGGCGGCAAGGGTACCAGACTGCAGTTCATCGGAGCCCTCGCTGTAATAACCCTGGTTCTGCTGAGCACCGTTGGCGTCCTCGCCCTTCCAGTCGTAGACATTGTAATCCGCGCCCTCATCGCCATTGTTGACGTACGTGACGTGAATGCCCGTCATGGTCGAACCGTCATAATTTGTGAGGCCGGGCTGGACGGAATCGACGACGACGGAAAGGCCAGCAGTCGTGGTCACCGTCGTGCCAACAGCCAGGTCAGTCGTAGGCTGCTCTTCCTTCTTCGTCTCTTCCTTCTTGTCGCCATCGCCGGCATCCTCGGTGACGGTCGCCTTATCGCTACCGCAACCGGCAAGAAGACTGGCAGTCCCCAAAGCGACGGTGGCGAATGCGCCAAGTGCAGCGCGACGGCTCAGCAGCACTTCGTTTTCGAGCTTATTCATCATGCATCCTTCCTACGATCCGGCTACCGCGCCGGCACACAGCACATCGTAGGAAGGATTGAACTTGAATTCATTAGCTGAGAGCTAAAGTTGCCATATAGAAGAGCATGAAGCGCGTGTCCACCGCCGATGACACCTCGAGGCTTGCCAACATCGTTCTTAATTTTATAAACTGGAATTGTTACACTTAAAAAAGCGGAATTTCACCGTCATACTTATCTGCTTTTTCC
>URZR01000216.1 GCA_900552425.1 uncultured Collinsella sp.
CAAAGACTGTCCCAAACAACTAGCTCTTGGGGACGTTCTTAAACGACTAGTCATGTAAGAACGTCCCCAATGACTATGAAAGGTATCCATGGAAACGATCATCAACGTCGACGATGTCTCGTTCTCCTATGGCACGCAGACCGAGCAGGCGCTTAAGCATATCTCGCTCGGCGTGAACAGGGGAGATTTTATCGGCATTATCGGGCCTTCGGGCGCCGGCAAGTCCACACTTGCCGCCTGCCTGTCGGGAGCCGTACCTCACCACTACACCGGCACGTTCTTTGGCTCCGTCACTGTCGACGGCAACGACACCTGTGAAGTTTCGCTCACCGATGTGTCGCAAATCGTCGGCAGCGTGTTGCAAGACATCGACACGCAAATGGTCGCCTCGGTCGTCGAGGACGAGATGCTTTTTGGCCTGGAGAACTTTGGCGTTCCCCACGACCAGATCGAGCAACGTGTGAGCGAGACGCTTAAGACCGTCGGTATCAGCGACCTGCGTGACCGCGAGATTGCCACACTTTCGGGCGGCCAAAAGCAAAAGGTTGCCATCGCCGCCATCCTCGCCATGCGTCCGCGTGTGCTCGTGCTCGACGAACCCACCGCGGCGCTCGACCCCGCCAGCTCCACGCTGGTCTTCGAGACCCTACGCGAGGCCAACCGCGCACTCGGCATCACCATCGTCGTCGTTGAGCAAAAAGTCGCCCTGCTTTCGGAGTATTGCAACCGCGTGCTCGTGCTCAATCATGGCGAAATCGCGCTACAGGGCGAGCCGCACGAGGTCTTCGCGCACGCCGATGAGCTCCGCGCCATCGGTGTCGATAGCCCGCGTGTCACGCGCATTTTCAACAGCCTCGAGGCCGATGGCCTGGCCAGCGGCACTCCCTGTTTGGATGTTGATGAGGCCGAGCGCCTGATTTCGGGCATCGTCGACCCCGCACGCGCGGCCAGCGAAGCCCAGGCGCCCGCCGGCTCCCCGCATGCACCGTCGTTGCGCCCTCATGCCAAGGACGCCGAGCCCGTGCTCACCTTCGATCACGTTGAGTTTGCCTATCCCAATGGCGGCGCCGCCGTCCACGACCTCAACCTGACCCTCTATCCCGGCGAGCTCGTGGGCATCGTCGGCCAAAACGGCGCCGGCAAGACCACGCTCACCAAGCTGCTCACAGGCCTGCTTAAGCCCGCCTCGGGCAGCGTGCGCGTCACGGGACTGGATACCGCAGCCGTTCCCACAAGCCGCATCGCCCGCGAAGTCGCAACCCTCTTCCAAAACCCCGACCGCCAGATCTGCAAGGACACCGTGCTCGACGAGGTCGCCTTTGGCCTGGAGCTTGCCGGCATCGACCGCGCCGAGGCGCTGCGTCGCGCCCAGCTCGTCATCGACCGCTTTGGCTTGCCGGCCGACGAGGCGCCCTTCTCGCTCTCGCGCGGTCAGCGCCAGATGGTGGCACTCGCCTCCGTCGTGGTCGTAGAGCCCAAAATCGTGGTGCTCGACGAGCCCACGAGCGGCCTTGACTACCGCGAGTGCATGACCGTCATGGAAACCGTGCGCACCATGGCCGAGCGCGGCTGCGCTGTAATCATGGTCTGCCACGACATGGAAGTCGTCTCCGACTTTGCCGAGCGCATTGTGGTAATGGCCGACGGTCGCATCCTCGACCGCGGCCGCACGCACGAGCTATTCTCGAACATCGATCTCATGCGGCGTGCCTACGTGGAGCCTCCCCAGGTTATTGAACTCTCGCGCCGTCTGGCATCTTCCGTCTCGCCCGCTTTTGCGCAGGTGAGCGAGGTCACCGATGTCGTTCGCATTACCAAGGAGATGGTCCACCGTGGTTAACGTCATCGACTACATGCCGGGCGATACACTGCTGCATCGCTTGAACCCGGTCGTCAAACTGGGCCTTGCCGCCGCCATCATCATCGGCATCTTCCTGTCCGACACCTACGTGGCGCTGTTGGGCTTTTTGGCGCTCACCCTTGCACTGGGCGCCTACGCCGGCGTCGTCGACCGCCTGCTCTCGCTACTCAAGCTGCTGATTCCGCTCGCGCTTATCATGCTGGTGCTTCAGCTGGCCTTTATGCGCGACGGCAACATGGTGTGGGGCTTTATCACCGACACGGGCCTCATTACCGGATCGAAGGCCTGCCTGCGCCTGCTAGGCGTGGCTCTGCCACTCATCCTCATGCTCATGGTGACCAAGCTCAACGACCTCGCCAACGCTTGCGTCGAGGTGCTGCACGTGCCATATCGCTATGCCTTCACCTTTACCACGGCACTGCGCTTTGTGCCGGTATTTGGCCAGGAAATGAACGCCATCATGGAGGCACAGACTGCACGCGGCGTCGAATACGACACTAAGAATCCCGTCAAGAAACTCAAGCTCATGCTGCCGCTGTGCGTGCCACTGCTCATCTCGAGCGTGGGCAAGACCGATGCCACCGCGCTTGCCGCCGAGCAGCGCGGCTTCTACCTGCGCACGCGTGCGAGTTCGTATAAGCGCTACCCCATCAAAGGCCTGGATATCGCCGTACTTATCGTCAGCATCGCCCTTATCGCCATCGGCTTCCTGTTCTAGCAATCACTGGCAGCAACCGACAAACGCAAAAGGCCCCGGCTCGCATCAA
>URZR01000217.1 GCA_900552425.1 uncultured Collinsella sp.
TAGTCCTCGCTCGTGGTGTAGTTGACGGTGCCCACGGGCTGGAACTGGTCCATATCGAGCGTCTCGAACTTCATATCGAGCGTGCGGTACGGCAGCGCGCCCAGGTCGAGGTTGAACAGCTCGTCGAGTGGACCGGTGTAGACGATCTCACCACCATAGACCTTGCCGTCGATCTTGACGGTGGTCTCGTCGATCTCGAAGAGGTCGCGGGCGTCCACGTCGCAGAACACATCAATCAGATCGTGATCGAGCATATGCTCGAACAGCGCGGTATAGCCGTCCTGCGGCATGCCCTGGAAAGGAGCCTGCGGGAAGTAGCGATCGTCATCGCCCACAAAGACGGGGACGCGGCCGGTGATCGAGGGGTCGATCTGATCGGGCGTCTGGCCCCACTGCTTCATGGTGTAATGCAAAAAGACGTTCTCGTAGACGTAATCGGCGACCTCGGCAAGATCCGGGTCGTTCTTCTTGCGCAGCTCCATGATGGGGACCTTGACGTCCTTGCCAAAGGTCTCCACGAGCTTCTGATACAGCTCCTCGCCGCGCTCATCGCCAAAGGCGAGCTTGAGGCTCGCATGGTTAAAGGGCACGGGCATAAGGGTACCGTTGATGTTGGCGAGCACCTTGTGCTGGTAGTCCGTCCACTTGGTAAAGCGCGACAGGAAATTGTGGACGCGCTCGTTAAAGGTATGGTAGATGTGCGGACCATACTCGTGGACCAGGATTCCCGCCTCGTCAGTGCAGTCGAAGGCATTGCCCGCAATGTGGCTACGGCGTTCCAAAACGGCAACACGATAGCCGATAGTTTCGGCAAGACGGCGGGCGCAAACGGCACCGGCATAACCGGCGCCGACAACGATCATGTCGTACGCACCGGCATTAAAGCCTTCAGGCAGGCCTGAGGTAATCTGCATCGATACTCCTTGTCAAAAGCCACACGCTTTTTAACTGGGCTTTTTCTCGAACATACGTCGAGACATATTTATCAGAGCGATTATAGCGCTAATGCGTCCTATAATGAGCTTGCCACACAAGGAAAGCTCAAGCACCGCGGCGTACATTATTGAAAGGTAAACCCGCTAGCAGCGGGTTTATTCGTGAACAGCCGGGCGCCTGGAGCTTAGCGAAACGCTTGTAAGGAGTAACATGAGCGATTTCCTTAACCGTATGAAGTCTGCCGCCAAGGCCGACCTTAAGACGATCGTCCTGCCCGAGGGCGAGGATCCGCGTACCATCGTCGCGGCAAACAAAATCATCGAGGAGGGCCTGGCAAAGCTCGTCATCCTGGGCAACCCCGACGAGATCGACGTTCCCGGCGCTACCGTCATCGACCCGCGCAACGCCGAGAAGCACGAGGAGTACGCGCAGAAGTTTGCCGAGCTCCGCGCCAAGAAGGGCGTTACCATCGAGCAGGCTCGCGCCCAGGTGATGGACGCCACCTACTTTGGCACCATGATGGTCAAGATGGGCGACGCCGACGGCCTGGTCTCCGGTGCCTGCCACTCCACCGCCGACACCCTGCGCCCCGCGCTGCAGATCCTCAAGACCGCCCCGGGCACCAAGCTGGTCTCGGCCTTCTTCGTGATGTGCACCGACACCCCGCAGTTCGGCACCGACGGCACGCTGATCTTCGCCGACTGCGGCCTCAACATTAACCCGTCCTCTGACGAGCTCTCCGAGATCGCCATCGCCTCCGCTCACTCTTGGTCCACCTTCATGGGCAATGTTGAGCCGCACGTGGCCATGCTCTCCTACTCCACCATGGGCTCCGCCGGCGGCGAGGTCGCCAAGAAGGTCCAGGAGGCCGTGAAGTTCTGCAAGGAGAAGGCTCCCGAGCTCGCCATCGACGGCGACCTGCAGCTCGATGCCGCTATCGTCCCCACCGTCGCCCAGCTCAAGGCTCCCGGCTCCTCCGTCGCCGGTAAGGCCAACGTGCTCGTGTTCCCCGACCTCGAGGCCGGCAACATCGGCTACAAGCTGGTCCAGCGCTTCGCTGGCGCTGACGCCTACGGCCCCATCCTGCAGGGCATCGCCAAGCCGGTCAACGACCTGTCGCGCGGCTGCTCTGCCGACGACATCGTGGGTGTCGTGGCCATCACCGCCGTCCAGGCTCAGATGGCTGAGTAGCGGACTTATCCCCTCGGGGCCCTACAGGGTAAAGCTCTGAAAACGTCCTCGGACATGCATGAAACCCCCGCTGCGCACTTCGTGCGGCGGGGGTTCTTTCGTCCTGCGGAGTGTCCGCGAAGGTTAGCCCTCAGATCCTGCGGTGGGAGACCTAGGCCTCGTTGTACACCGTCTTGAGCTTCAACAGGTGAGCGTAGCGGTCCATAGCGGCCTGCTCGTTCTCCTTGAAGAGCTCCTCGGCGCGCTCGGGGAAGGAACGCGTCAGCGAAGCGTAACGGGCCTCGTTCATCAGGAACTCCTGATAACCGCCCGCGGGCTCCTTGGAATCGAGTGAGAACTTCTTGCCGGCAGCAGCCTCGGGGTTGAAGCGGAAGAGGTTCCAGTAACCGCACTCGACAGCCTTCTTCATCTCGGCCTGGCAGTTCTGCATGCCGCCCTTCTTGATGGAGTGCATCTCGCAGGGGCTGTAGCCGATGATGAGGGACGGGCCGTCGTA
>URZR01000218.1 GCA_900552425.1 uncultured Collinsella sp.
AAATCGCGATTTTGGCGAAAAGCGTCGAATGTTGTGATGCTTTTCGTTGTGGTCGAGACGGTTTTCGCTATGGACGGTACGGTTTTCGCTACGGACGGCGCGGTTTTCGCTGCAGAATCGCCAGCCCGCAGCCTGCCAGCCCGCCGTCCTCGTTACGTTTTCGCTGCATTTGGGTAAAGCACCTGCTCCAAGCGGCGTTGCCTTGTATACTAGAGCGGTTTATCTGTTATGCGGAAGGGAGCGCCTATGGCACTCAGCGAGAAAGATGTGCGCGGCATCGCCGAGTACGCAAAGATCGCACTGACCGATGACGAGCTCACCCAGATGACGTCCTACATGAACGACGCCGTCCAGATGCTCGAGCCCGTCTTGCAATATGACTTGCCCGACGTGGAGCCCACGTTCCATCCCATCGGAAGCCTGTCCAACGTGATGGGCGATGACCTGCGCGAGCCCGAGCGCGATCTGCCGCTCGACGTCGCGCTCGAAAACGCCGGCAGCGCGCGCGACCGCTACTTCCGCGTGCCGTCCATTTTGGGAGAGGGGGAGAGCGAGTAATGGCGCAGAGCTTCGATTCCCTTACCGCCGCCCAGATTGCCGCGGGCGTTGCCGCCGGCGACTTTACCGCCACCGAGGTCGCCCAGGCCTCTCTTGCCGCCATCGAGGCGCGTGAGGGCGGGGTCCAGGCATTCCTGCAGGTGTCGCCCGAGCTTGCGCTCGAGGCCGCTGCGCGCGTGGATGCCGACCGTGCCGCAGGCAAGCCGCTGCCCCCGCTTGCGGGCGTGCCACTGGCCATTAAGGACAACATGAACCTCGTGGGCACGCGCACCACCTGCGCTTCCCGCATGCTCGAGAACTACCAGAGCGTCTACACCGCCACCTGCGTCCAGCGCATGCTCGATGCTGGCTGCCTGCCCATGGGCAAGGCCAACATGGACGAGTTTGCCTTTGGCAGCTCTACCGAGAGCTCGGCGTTCCACCGCACCAACAACCCCTGGGATACCGAGCGCGTGCCTGGCGGCTCCTCGGGCGGCTCCGCTGCCGCCGTCGCCGCGGGCGAGGTCGCGCTCTCGCTGGGCTCGGACACCGGCGGCTCCATTCGCCAGCCGGCGTCGCTGTGCGGCGTGGTGGGCTTTAAGCCCACGTATGGCGCCGTGAGCCGTTACGGCGTGGTTGCCTTTGGCTCGTCGCTCGACCAGGTGGGCCCCTTTGGCCGCACGGTCGAGGACGTCGCGCTGGCCATGAACGCGCTTACCGGCGCGGGCCACGATCCGTATGACTGCACCAGCCAGGATTGTGCCGTCGACTTTACCGAGCATCTCAACGACAGCATCGAGGGCAAGCGCGTGGGCATCATTCCCGCGTTTATGGAGGCCGAGGGCCTGACGCCCGAGGTCAAGGCCGCTGTTCAGCGCGCCGCTCAGGAGCTGCAGAACCAGGGCGCCGAGTTGGTCGAGGTCGACCTGCCGCACCTGGACGCCGCCATCGCCGCCTACTACGTCATCGGCCCGGCCGAGGCGTTCTCAAACCTGGCCCGTTTTGACGGCATTCGCTACGGCTACCAGGAGGAAGGCTGCGCTAACCTGTCCGACCAGAGCTCGCTCAGCCGCGCCCACGGTTTTGGCGCCGAGGCCAAGCGCCGTCAGATGCTCGGTGCCTACCTGCTCTCCTCGGGCGTGTACGACAAGTACTACTATGCCGCGCAAAAGGCCCGCACGCTCATCACGCAGGACTACGACGCCGCGTATGCCAAGGTGGACACCATCCTCATGCCCGCCTCGCCGCGCACGGCCTTTAAGTTTGGCGAGATCAGCGACCCCACGCAGATGTACCTTTCGGACCTGTATACTATTTCGCTCAACATTTGTGGCAACGGTGGTATCTCGGTGCCGATGGGCTTGGGTGAGGATACTCAGCTGCCCGTTTCTGCCCAGCTGGTGGGTCCGGCGTTTAAGGACCGTCAGCTGCTCACGTTTGCCCGCGCCCTGGAGCGCGGCTTTGCCGATGCCGCCACGGGTGCGCCCGCGCTTTCCGTCGCGCCCGATTTTGCCGGGAAGGGAGGCGAGCTGTAATGAAGGAGCTTTCCGAGGTCCTGCAGGATTGGGAGGCCGTGATCGGCCTGGAGATCCATACCGAGCTCACCGCACTCGATACCAAGATGTTCTGCAACTGCAGGCTCAGCCACGATGACGAGCCCAACGCCAACGTGTGCCCGGTGTGCCTGGGCCTGCCCGGCGCCCTGCCGGTGCCCAACAAGCGCGCCATCGAGAGCATCGTCAAGGCCGGTCTCGCCACCAACTGCGAGATCCAGCGCCACTCGATGTTCTACCGTAAGCACTACTTCTATCCCGACATGGCCAAGAACTTCCAGACCACGCAGGGTCCGGTCGCCTTTGCCATGTACGGCCACCTGGACCTGGACGTGACCGGTCGTGGTGCCGCCGAGCGCCCCGACTGCGCGTTTGGTGAAGCCGAGGCCCAGAGCCTGGCGAGCGCCTCGGCCAACGCCGAGGGCCTGTCCACGTCCATGACGTCGACCATGCGCGAGGGCAACCAGCGTGCCGGCCATCTGGCCAGCTACGATGCGTCCAACCTGCA
>URZR01000219.1 GCA_900552425.1 uncultured Collinsella sp.
CGTCCGTCTTTCCAGCCAATGCCAGCCACCACAGCGGCGTCGTCGCCAAAGTAACGGTCGCCGTGCAGCTCCACAAATCCATCCAGGCCCAGCGAGATCATCTCACCCGCCGTGGCACGATCTGCCGAGCGGGTCTGCTTGACAATCTCGAGCGCGGTTTTTGGTGCCGCCGAGCGCTTAAACAAGTGTCCCAGCCTTTTGCCGTGGCGACCCGTATGCACGATCTCATGCGGTGCCCCCAGGCCGGGCGCGTGCCCTTCGTGCAGCGCCAGCAGCTCGCCTACCGTGAGCGCAATCTCACCACGCGGAACAACGGCATCGCAAAAGCCGTGCTCCAGCAAAAACTCGGAACGCTGGAATCCCTTGGGCAGACGCTTGTGCAAGTTCTGCTCGATCACGCGCGGGCCGGCAAATGCCGTCAGGGCATCGGGCTCGGCCAGGATAATGTCGCCCTCCATGGCAAAGCTCGCGGTTACACCTCCGGTCGTGGGATCGGTGAGCACCGTGATATACAGGCCGCCCGCCTCGCTGTGGCGCCTAACCGCCGCAGAAATCTTGGCCATCTGCATGAGCGAGGTCACGCCCTCCTGCATGCGGGCGCCGCCCGATACGGTAAAGCCAACGACCGGCAGCCCCAACTCGGCCGCGCGCTCAAAGACACGACAGATCTTCTCGCCCACCACGGAGCCCATTGAGCCCATCATAAAGTTGGCATCCATAAAGAAGAGCGCGGTATCGCAGCCGCAGATTTTGCCCCTGCCGCACACAACGGCATCGCGCTCGCCCGAACGCTCGCTCACGCTCTTAAGCTTGTCGGCATAACCGGGAAACGAGAGGAAGTCCTTCGACGCCAGATTGGCATCCCATTCCTCAAAGGTACCCGCGTCGACCGTCATGCGCATGCGCGCGCGACCGCTCACGCGAAAGTGTTTGCCGCAACGAGGGCAGACCTCGAGGTTGTCGTGCAGGCGCGCCTCATCGATCACACGGCGGCACTCCGGGCACTTGATAAACACGTGGCGCGCGGGAAACTCGGCGCACGACTCGGTCATCGGCCCCTCGAGGACGTTGACCGTCTTCGCTTTTCTATTCATCAGCATAGAGATGCCCCATCAGATCGGTGTGGTACATGCCCGACAAGAACTCGTCGTTTGCCAGCACGTCGAGCTGAAGCTCGCTGTTTTCGCTCACGCCCTCAATCACGAGCTCGCCCAGGGCCGAGCGCATCTTGCGAATGGCACCGTCACGCGTGGGCGCGCACACGATGAGCTTGCCGAGCATGGAGTCGTAGTACGGCGGAACTTTCGCTCCGGTAAACATGGCGGAATCCCAGCGCACGCGCGGACCACCCGGCACACGCAACGCGGTGACCGTTCCACATGACGGTAGATAGTCCGGCGTTTCGGCATTGATGCGGCACTCCATGGCGTGGTTGCGGACCGGTACGTCCTCCTGCTCAAAGGGCAGAGGCTGGCCGGCAGCCACGCGCAGCTGCCACTTAACCAGGTCGGTATCGGTCACAAACTCCGTAACCGGATGCTCCACCTGCAAGCGCGTGTTCATTTCCATAAAGTAGAAATTGCCGTCATCTGAGTACAAAAACTCGATGGTGCCAGCGCCCTCATAGCCAACGGCACGAGCCAGGTCGCGCGCGGCCTTGTGCATGCGCGCGCGAATATCATCGCGTCCGTCGAGGCACGGCGCGGGGCTCTCCTCGATCAGCTTTTGGTTGCGGCGCTGCACCGAGCACTCGCGCTCGCCGAGCGAAAACACATGGCCCTGCTTATCGGCCATAATCTGTACCTCAACGTGATGCGCCGGCGCAACGAACTTCTCCATGTAGCACTCGCCGTCGCCAAAAACGGCCTCACCCTCGGCACGCGCCTCGATGAACGCCTTTGCCGCATCTTCCACGCGCTCGACCTTGCGAATACCGCGACCGCCGCCGCCCGCGCGCGCCTTAATAAGCACGGGGCAGCCAATGCGCTCGGCCTCGGCCGTCGCCTCCTCGGGGTTTTTGAGCAAATCGCAGCCCGGCACGATGGGCACGCCCGCAGCAGCGGCCGTTCGGCGTGCGGCGTCCTTGTCGCCCATGCTGTCGATCACCTCGGCCGAAGGACCGACAAACGCCAGACCGAACTTGTCGCAGTCGCGCACGAAGCTCGCCTTCTCGGAAAAGAAGCCATAGCCGGGATGAATTGCCTTAGCTCCCGACTTTACGGCACAGGTGAGCACGGCATCGTCGTTGAGGTAGCTCTCGGCAAGACGCGGGCCGCCGATGCAATACGCCTCGTCGGCAAGCTGCACGTGTAGCGCGTCCGCATCGGTCGTGGAATAAACGGCGACGGTCTTGATGCCCATATCGCGGCACGCGCGGATAACACGGACCGCGACTTCGCCGCGGTTGGCGATGAGCACTTTGTCGAACATGGAGCCTTCCTTAACTTTCGTGCATGAGTGCAAAAGACATATCGGCGCGGCAGCAAACCTCACCGTTGACGCTCGCAGTACCCGTCGCAAAGCGGAACGGCCCGCGCGCACGCGTGATGGAGCACGCCAGATCCACCGTGTCGCCCGGGCGACACGG
>URZR01000220.1 GCA_900552425.1 uncultured Collinsella sp.
TGCTCCCGGGAGCCCTGCCATAACAAGCGCGACGTTGAGCCCCTCGCCGACGAGCTCTTGATAGGCGGTGACGAGTTGTCTGATTTCGGCTGAATTGGCCTGGAGCTCATCGATGAGGATGAGGATGCCATGTCCTTGCTCGGTCAGTTTGCGCGCGAGCTGCGTGAGCTTGAACTGAAAGCTCTTGGTCTCCTGCACGTCTCGTGTGAACTCGAGGCCTGCCGAGAGCCCGAAAACACTTAGGCTGCCGCTCGCGAGTTTGGGAAGGCGGCGTTTGTTGACGTAAGGTTTGCCTGCTTCTTGGATTTTCTCGACAATGCGCTCGAGCATATCCTCGGAGGCTACGGTAGGCGTGGCGACAACAAAGCCGAGCTTGCGTGCGCGGTCGGCAAGTTCCCACAGAAGAACTGTCTTGCCGCTGCCTCGCTGTCCAAGCATGAGCATGGCTCGGTCGCGATTGCCCGGTTCCTGCTCAAGGCCGGATATGAATGTCGAAATTACAGTTTCGCGCCCGACGAGATAGGATGGGCGATTTCCAAATGAGGGGGAGAAGATGGTTTCAGTCATAAGTCTCCTTTCCTTTCTTTCCTATTTTTTCCTTTCTTTCCTATTCAGTCAAATGGTCTGCCACCCGAGGGCGCCTTCGCTGTTGTGGAGGCGCCCTTTTTTGCAAGTGAGTAGACTTTTTGGCTTAGTCTGACCACGCCGGAACATGCCAGGTAAGCTACCTGCGGTTTTGATGGCGTCAAAGGCGGGTCTGGTTGAGTTTTGCCAAAAAGTCTACTCACTTGACGTTCGCGGCGTGTGGGCGGGTGCTTTTTCGTGCACGCGAGGTATCAAAAAGTGTCAGGAGCGCACCGTCTGCCGATGTGCGGGAGCGAAAAGAAGTGTCGACCTGCGCCGTTGCCGTTGAGCGACGTGCCGTTTATAGAGATACTGAGCCTATGACAAACAGCGTATGAAAGGATCGATGCATGGCTTTCCGTAATGACTTCCTGTGGGGCGGCGCGACGGCTGCCAACCAGTGCGAGGGCGCTTACGACGTGGACGGCCGCGGCCTGGCCAACGTGGATGTGGCACCGCACGGCCCCGAGCGCTATGCGGTGGTCTCCGGCCAGCGCAAGATGCTCGACTTCGAGGACGGCTATTACTACCCCGCGCAGACTGGCATCGATTTCTATCACCATTACAAGGAGGACATCGCCCTCTTTGCCGAGATGGGCTTTAAGACCTTCCGCATGAGCCTGGCGTGGACCCGCATCTTCCCCAACGGTGACGAGACCGAGCCCAACGAGGCCGGCCTGGCCTTCTACGAGGACGTGTTCCGCGAGTGCCAGGCGCACGGCATCGAGCCGCTCGTGACCATCACGCACTTCGACTGCCCGATTCACCTCATCAAGGAGTACGGCGGCTGGCGCAACCGCAAGCTCATCGACTTCTACAAGAACCTCGCGACCACGATCTTCACCCGCTACAAGGGTCTGGTGAAGTACTGGCTCACCTTCAACGAGATCAACATGATCCTGCACCTGCCGTTTATGGGTGCCGGTCTGGTCTTTGAGGAGGGCGAGAACAAGGAGGCCGTCGAGTACCTGGCCGCCCACAACGAGCTCGTCGCCAGCGCTTGGGCAACCAAGATCGCTCACGAGATCGACCCTGAGGTCAAGATCGGTTGCATGCTTGCCGCAGGTAGCTACTACCCCTACAGCTGCCGTCCGGGCGATGTGCGCCAGGCGCAGATTGACAACCAGAGCAACTATTTCTTCGTCGACGTTCAGAGCCGCGGCTACTACCCGGCCTATGCCGTCAAGAAGCTCGAGCGTTTGGGCATCGATGTGGGCATGACGGATGAGGACCGCGAGATCCTGGCCGCCAACACCGTCGACTTCATCAGCTTTAGCTATTACAGCACCCGTTGCTCCGCCGGTGCCGATAACCCCGATGTCGAGCGCACCCAGGGCAACGCCTTCGCCGGCGCCAAGAACCCCTACCTGCAGGAGAGCCAGTGGGGCTGGGCCATCGATCCGCTGGGCTTCCGCATCACCCTCAACGACCTGTACGACCGTTATCAGAAGCCGCTGTTTGTGGTCGAGAACGGCCTGGGCGCCAAGGATGTTGTCGAGGAGGATGGCTCCATCAACGACGACTACCGTATCGACTACCTGCGCCAGCATATCGCCGCGATGCGCGATGCGGTGACCGAGGACGGCGTTGACCTGCTGGGCTACACCACCTGGGGCCCAATCGACCTGGTGTCTGCCGGCACGGGCGAGATGTCCAAGCGCTACGGCTTCATCTACGTGGACCGCGACAACCTGGGCAACGGCACGCTCGAGCGCAGGCGCAAGAAGAGCTTCTACTGGTATCAACAGGCCATCGCCACCAACGGAGGCGACCTGGGCTAGCCGCCCGGGCAATATCACTAAGGAGAAAATAATGGCTGAAAAATACGACGATCTGGCCAGATCCATACTCGAGAACGTAGGCGGCACAGAGAACGTCGCCAGCGTCGCGCACTGCATCACGCGCGTGCGCTTCAAACTCAAGGACGAGTCCCGC
>URZR01000221.1 GCA_900552425.1 uncultured Collinsella sp.
ACTTCCGGCCGCGTGCTGGTCGCCGGTCAGGACCTCATGCGCATCAAGAACCGCCGCATTCCGTACCTTCGCCGTCAGATCGGCGCCGTCTTCCAGGACTACAAGCTCCTGCCCAACAAGACCGCGTACGAGAACGTGGCGTTCGCCCTGCAGTGCATCGGCAAGCCCAAGGGCGTCATTCGCAGCCAGGTGCCCGAGGTGCTGCGTCTGGTCGGTCTGGCCGACCAGATGGACTCGCTGCCCGATCAGCTTTCCGGTGGCGAGCAGCAGCGCGTGGCCGTTGCCCGCGCTATGGTCAATCGCCCGCCGCTGCTGATTTGCGACGAGCCCACGGGCAACCTCGACCCGGCGATTTCGCTGGGCATCATGAAGCTGCTCGAGCGCATTAACCGCACCGGTACCACCGTGATCGTCGCTACGCACGACCGCGAGATGGTCGATAGCATGCACCGTCGCGTGATCGCCCTCGAGGGCGGCCACGTAATCCGCGACCAGGAGAGGGGAGGTTACGGCAACTATGGCACCAACTAATGTGGGCTACTCGCTCAAAGAGGCAATCAGCCACTTCTTCCGTAACTGGACCACCTCGCTCGGCGCCGTCATCACGATTTTCCTTTCGCTGTTTATCATCGGCCTGTTCATTATGGGTTCCGCGATGCTGAACTCCGTGATCGGCACCGTCGAGGATCAGGTCGTCATCAACGCCTTTATTAGCGATGACGCCGACCAGGCAGATGTTCAGGCCTTTGAGGCCGGGCTCAAGACGTGGAGCAACGTCAAGTCCGTGACGTACAAGGACAAGGACGACGCGCTGGCCGAGTACACGAGCAAGATGTCGGGTAACGCCGACGCTACCATGAGCGCGCTCGACGGTCAGAACCCGCTGCCGGCTTCGTTTGCCATCGAGATGGACGATCCGTCCATGGTCGAGAGCACGGCCCAGAAGCTCAAGAAGAACGCCGATTTTCAGAAGATCGCGGACGACGGCGACGTTAACGCGAGCGTTCTGTACGGCCAGGAGGAAGTGAGCCGCCTGTTCCAGGTGACGAACTACATCCGTATCGCCGCTGTGGTGCTCGTCGGCCTGCTGACCTTTATCGCGTTCATCTTTATCAACAACACGATTCGCCTGTCCATTACGGCGCGTCGTCGTGAGATCGCGATCATGCGTCTGGTGGGTGCAAGCAACGGCTTCATTCGCGGGCCGTTCATTACCGAGGGCGTGCTGCAGGCCATTTTGGGCTCGCTGCTTTCCATCGGCGTTCTGGAGCTGCTGCGCAATCTGATGATTCCGCGTTTGCAGGAGAGCATCGGCTGGATGTCGTTTGCCCTGCCGATGCAGTACTACCTGGTGACCTACGCCGCGCTGATTTTGGTCGGCGTCATTATCGGTCTCTTTGGTTCCGCCATCGCCATGCGCCGCTATCTGCGCGTGTAGGCGTGGCCGGAATTCGTTCCTTCAACGGGTCGTCTCTTTTGGGGCGGCCCGTTTTTTGTCCCCTAGGGGTCATTTGGGTAGACTCTTGGGGTGTAAACGGCCATCGATAGTAAGGAGGCGCCATGGGGCGCAATAACAAGCATAAGCGTGGAGCTCGCAATAAGCGCGGGCCGGTGCGCAGCGAGCGTCGTCCGAGCCTGACTGGCCGCGTGCAGCTCCATGAGCATAGCGCCTACGTTGTAACCGAAAACGGCGACTACAAGGTCATGGGCCGCGGCAAGCGCGAGATTATGGACGGCGATACCGTTGCCGTGAGCATTAAGAACAGCCCGCATGGCGAGCGACGCGCCGTAATCGAGGGCGTCGTCGAGCGTGCAGCCATTAGTGTGGTGGGCACGTACCAGACCGCCGGCCCGCTCGGGGTGATCGAGCCGCTTGATTCTCGCCTTAAGGCCGATTTCTTTATTCTGCCGGAGGACACCTCGGCGGAGCGTTTGGGCGTTCATCTGGGTGATGCGGTCGTCGCACGCATTCTGACGTATCCGACGCGCCTGGAATCGGGCACCGTGACGATCGAGCGCCGTATTGGCGGCGACGATGCGCCCGATTTGGGTGTTCAGTATGTTATGGCGCGCTATGGCTATACCGATACGTATCCCGAGGCCGCGCTAGCCGAGGCCGAGGCACTTTCGCTCGATGTTGCCTCGGCACTCAAGGACCCGCTCCGCCGAGACCTGCACGACCGCTTTGTCATTACGATTGACCCGGTCGACGCGCGCGACTTTGACGACGCCATTTCGCTGGAGCGCACGCCCGAGGGTGGATACAAGCTGGGTGTCCATATTGCCGACGTTTCGCACTATGTTGCCTGGGACGGACATATCGATCTGGAAGCCCGCCATCGCACGACGTCGGTGTATCTTGCTGATCGTGTACTCCCCATGCTGCCCGAGCGTCTGTCGAACGATTTGTGCTCGCTGCGTCCCGATGAGGACCGCCTGGCGTTTACCGTCGACATTGAGCTCGACGCGCAGGGTCGCGTGCGCCATTACGATCCCTATCCCAGCGTGATCCGCTCGCGCGTGCGCATGGACTACGACGGCGCCGAGGCGCTGCTGGT
>URZR01000222.1 GCA_900552425.1 uncultured Collinsella sp.
CGATGATTTTCACCTGATACGAGAACAGCGCCTCGTCCCTGAGGTAGGACTTCGAGGAGTCGTTCGGCACCGGCATATCGCCGCGGTAACGGGCGCGCAGACGCGCGATGAAATCGCTCTTGAGGCGCTCGTCGGAGAACAGCATCGCGTTTACGCCGCTGTCCTCGGAGGCCATGGTGATGATCTCACGATTATAAAACGGGATGCCGAGCCTGTCCGCCAGCATCTTACCGACCGTCTTGCCGCCCGAGCCGTACTGCCGGGCGATTGTAATGATATAAGGCTTCATAAAACCAACCCTCTTTTCCAAATTACTCGCCGAGATAAGCCTTCTTGATCGAGTCGTCGTTCAGCAGATCGGAGGCTCTGCCGGTCTTGACGACCCTGCCGGTCTCGAGAACGTAGCCGCGGTCCGCGATGGACAGCGCCTTCTTCGCGTTCTGCTCGACCAGAAGCACCGTGGTACCGGCCTTGTGCAGGTCCTCGACAATCTGGAAGATCTGCTCGATCAGGATCGGCGCCAAACCCATGGAGGGTTCATCGAGCATGAGCAGCTTGGGATTGCTCATAAGGGCGCGCCCCATAACGAGCATCTGCTGTTCGCCGCCCGAAAGGGTGCCGGCCACCTGGCGACGGCGTTCCTTCAGGCGCGGGAACTGCTCGTAGACGCGCTCAAGGCCCGGAGCAACCGTGGACTTGGGCTGCGTATAGGCACCCATCTCCAGGTTCTCCTCAACCGTCATCTGCAAAAAGGCGCGACGGCCTTCGGGAACCTGAGCCAGGCCCTTACCAACCAGCTTGTCGGCGGGCGTATGGGTAATGTCCTCGCCCATAAACTTGATGGAGCCGGTCTTAGAGCGTAGCAGGCCCGAGACGGTCTTGAGCGTCGTGGACTTACCGGCACCGTTCGCGCCGATCAGAGCCACGATCTCGCCCTCGTTAACGTTAAAGGAGATGTCCTTGATGGCGTGGATAGCGCCGTACCAGACGTTGATGTTGTAGACGGAAAGCATCGGCTCTGCCATTTAGTTCTCCCCCTTATCCTGCTTGCCCAGATACGCCTCGATAACGGCGTCGTTGTTCTGGATTTCCTCTGCCGTGCCCTTGGCGATGACCTTACCAAAGTTGAGCACGCAGATGCCCTCGCAGATGTTCATGACGAGCGACATATCATGCTCGATAAGCATAATGGCGATGCCAAAGGTGTCGCGGATCTTGACGATGTTCTCCATGAGCTCCGCGGTCTCGGACGGGTTCATGCCGGCGGCAGGCTCGTCGAGCAGCAGTAGCTTGGGGTTGGTGGCAAGCGCGCGGACGATCTCCAGACGCCGCTGAGCGCCGTAAGGCAGCGATCCGGCCTGCTCGTTTGCCAGATGCTCCATATCAAAGATGGACAGTAGTTCCATGGCGCGCTCGTGGGCGGCCTTCTCGTGCTTCCAATACGTCGGCAGGCGTAGCACGCCCTCAAAGCCGGAGTAGCGCTCCTGGTTGTGCAGGCCGACCTTAACGTTATCCTCCACCGTCATGGTGTTGAACAGGCGGATGTTCTGGAACGTACGGGCGATACCCATACGGTTGACCTGGTAGACGGACTTGCCCGAGGTGTCCTCACCGTCGAGCAGGATGGTACCGTGCGTGGGCTGGTACACCTTGGTGAGCAGGTTGAAGACCGTGGTCTTACCGGCACCGTTGGGACCGATCAGACCGGCGATCTCGGTCTTACCGATGGTCAGGCTAAAGTCGTCGACTGCCTTAAGGCCGCCAAATTCAATGCCCAAGTGGATGCACTCGAGCGCCGGGCGCTGGCCCAGGTCGCGGTCGGGAACGATGGCGCCAGAAGGATACGGGACCATCTTGCCCTTGTTGAACTCAAACTTACTGGGCATCGGCTGCCACCTCCTTCTTGGAAGCAAAGCGATCCTTAATGCGTGCGAAGAACGCCTTGAGCTGCGGGTTGTTAGTAAAGACCATGACCAGAATCAACACGATGGCGTAGATGAGCATGCGGTAGTCCGAGAACTGACGGAGCAGCTCGGGAAGTACCGTGAGCAACGCCGCTGCGATGACGGAGCCGCGCATATTGCCCAGACCGCCCAGGACCACGAACACCAGGATGAGGATGGACGTGTTGAAGTCGAACTTGGTGGCGGAGAGCTGCGAGAAGTTACCGCCGAAGAGAGCTCCGGCAGCACCGGCGAGGGCAGCGGAAACCACGAAGGCGATCATGCGGTACTCGGTGACGGAGATGCCTACGGACTCGGCTGCAATCTTATTATCGCGCACGGCCATAATGGCACGGCCGGTACGGCTGCGAACCAGGTTGAGCACGATCACGAGTGCAACCATAACCAGGATGGCACCGGCGAGGAAGGTCGAGTACGTCGACACGCCCGAGGCGCCCTGGGCGCCCTTGATGATGGCGGTGCCGTCCTCGAGCAGGTGCAGGTCGTCGATCGTAGAGTTGCCCGTGATGTTAAAAATCACGTGCAGGCCGCGGGAATCGACGCCCACAATGAGGCAGGTGACGATCTCTTTGATAATC
>URZR01000223.1 GCA_900552425.1 uncultured Collinsella sp.
AACCCAACCGAGGGCCCGTTGCGCGGGAGCCCCGGGGAGGGCAAATATATAAGGTCGATCGCGAGTTCCGCACGAGCCGGAGAGCACTTAATGTGCTCTCCGTGCGAGTCAGGACTGTCCGAGCAGGCGACCTTATATATTTGCCCTCCCCGGGGCTCCTCGCCAGCACCCCTCAGCTAGTTCTTGAGCGAGTTCAGCGGTGCCGGGAAGCGTCCACCGCGATGGGCAAGCACGGTGCCGGCGTTGGGGTTCACCGGCATGATGGGTGCACGGCCGAACAGGCCGCCGTACTCGACGCAGTCGCCCACGCCCTTGCCGATGGCAGGGATCACGCGGACGGCCGTGGTCTTGTTGTTGATGACGCCGATGGCCATCTCGTCGGCGATGATGCCGGCGATGGTCTCGACCGGGGTGTCGCCGGGGATGGCGATCATGTCCAAGCCAACGGAGCACACGCAGGTCATGGCCTCGAGCTTCTCGAGCGAAAGCGCGCCGGCCTCGACGGCGGCGATCATGCCGGCGTCCTCGGACACGGGGATAAAGGCGCCCGAGAGTCCGCCCACGCTGGAGCTGGCCATGACGCCGCCCTTCTTGACGGCATCGTTGAGCATGGCGAGCGCGCAGGTCGTGCCGGGGCCACCGCAGGTGCCCACGCCGATAATCTCGAGGATGCGCGCAACGGAGTCGCCGATGGCAGGCGTAGGTGCCAGCGACAGGTCGACAATGCCCTTCTCGACACCCAGACAATGGGCGGCCTCGCGGCTCATGAGCTCGCCGGCACGGGTGATTTTAAAGGCAGTCTGCTTAATCTTCTCGGCGACTTCCATCATCGATGCGGAATCGGGCAGTTTCTCCAGGGCTGCGGCCATCACGCCGGGGCCCGAGACGCCTACGTTGATGACGGCGTCGGCCTCGCCAGAGCCATGGACGGCGCCCGCCATGAAGGGGGAGTCCTCGACCATGTTGGCAAAGCAGACAAACTTGGAGGCGCCGACGGAATCCTCATCGGCCGTAAGCTTGGCGGCATCGATGATGGTCTGCGCTGCCATGAGCACGGCGTCCATGTTGATGCCGGCGCGCAGGCTGGCGACGTTGACGCTGGAGCAGACGCGGCTGGTGGTAGCGAGCGCCTGGGGGATGGACTGGATGACGCGGCGGTCGGCGTCGCCGATGCCCTTTTGGACGAGCGCGGAGAAGCCGCCCAGGTAGTCGATGCCGAGCGTCTCTGCCGCGCGGTCGAGGGCGTGCGCGATGGGGGTGAGGTCCTCATCCTTGCAGCATGCGGCAATCTGCGCCACCGGGGTGACGGAAACGCGCTTGTTGACGATGGGGATACCGTACTCGCGCTCGAGGTTCTCGGCGGTCTCGACCAGGTGCTCGGCCGTGTGCGTCACGTGGTCGTAGATCTTCGTGCACATGCGGTCGAGGTTCTCGTCACCGCAACCCATGAGCGAAACACCCATGGTGATGGTCCTGATGTCGAGGTTCTGCTCCTCAACCATGCCGCGGGTTTCCGCGATTTCTGCGGGCGTGATCGCCATCCTTGCGCTCCTATCTGCCAAAACGAGCATAGTCCCCTCTATTCTAACGTGCCGCACGTGCCAAGTGGCGCATGCGGCACGTTTTGGTGCGGGGTTGTTTCCGTTGTGTTACCGTCCAAAGACCTCTTCGGCGATACGGGCGCTTTCGGCGGCATCCTTGGCGTAGTAGTCTGCGCCGATCTGCTTGGCGTATTCGGGGGTGAGCACGGCGCCGCCCACGATAATCTTGACGCCCGGGACCTCGGCATGAAGCAGCTTGATGGTCTCCTCCATGGCGACGACCGTGGTGGTCATAAGCGCCGAGAGGCCGACGAGCTTAATGTCGCGCTCCTTGACGGTTTTGAGCACCTCCTGCGGATCGACGTCGCGGCCAAGGTCAAAGACGGTATAGCCGTAGTTATCGAGCAGCATCTTGACGATGTTCTTACCGATGTCGTGGATGTCGCCCTTGACGGTGGCCACGCAGATCTTACCCTTGTCGGCAATCTCGCCGGCGGGCATCAGGCGTTTGATGGTATCGAAGCCCACGCGCGCGGCCTCGGCCGAGGCCATGAGCTGCGGCAAGAAGAACTTGCCCTGGTCAAAGAGGACTCCGACCTCATCGAGGGCGGGGATAAAGTGGTCGTTGATGAGGTCCATGGCGTCGTGGTCGGCCAGCAGGCGTTCGGTCTCGGCCGCGATTTCGCCCTTGCGTCCCGAGACGACCATGTGGCGGATGGGGTCGTCATCGGCGCTTGCGGTGGTGCTTGCGGTAGGCGCGGCATCGATCGATGCTGACTGGGCGGCCGCCGGGTTGGCGGCAATCTTATACGGATCGGTCCAGCCGGCGTAGCGCTCGATGTATCCGGTCGAGCCCTCGTCCTCGACGCTCAGCACGCGATAGCTGTAGACGGTATCCATAAAGCGCTTGGAACCTGGGTTCATGATGGGGGCGTCCAGGCCCGCGCCAAAAGCGGCAG
>URZR01000224.1 GCA_900552425.1 uncultured Collinsella sp.
TCAAGGTCCAGACGATTGTGAGCTATGTGGGCATCGCGCTCTTTGCGCTGCTGTTTGTCTATATGCTTCGTTCCGACATCCTTCGATTTATTTTGTAGGGGAGTGTTTGGATTGTCTTTATCCCATCCTTTGCCTCGCGAGCTGACGCGCCCCGTGCATGTGGGCGGCGTGCAGATCGGTGGCGGCGCGCCGGTGGTGGTCCAATCTATGACCTGCACCGATACCGCTGATGCCCAGGCAACGCTTGCGCAAGTGTGCGCGTTGGCGCAGGCTGGCTGCGATATCGTGCGCGTGAGCGTGCCCTCCGAGGCCGCGCTTGAGGGCTTCCGCACCATCTGTGCCGAGTCTCCGGTGCCCATTGTCGCCGATATCCACTTTAACCATAAGCTCGCCATTGGTGCCGTTGAGGCCGGTGCCGCCAAGCTGCGCATCAATCCCGGCAATATCGGCGATTGGGCCAAGGTTGACGCGGTGATCGATGCTGCGGGTGCCGCGGGCTGTGCGATTCGCATTGGCGTGAACGCGGGCTCGCTTGAGCAAGATATTGCCGAGCGCGACGACCTCACGCAGCCCGAAAAGCTCGTGATGTCGAGCGAGCGTTTCGTCAAGCACTTTGAGGATCGCGGCTTTACGAACATTGTGCTTTCGGCCAAGGCCCATAGCGTGCAAACGACGCTCGATACCTATCGAGCCCTGTCACGTGAGATTCCCCACGTTCCGCTTCACCTGGGCGTGACGGAGGCGGGGACCAAGCTTCAGGGCACCATCAAGAGCTCTGTAGGCTTGGGTATCTTGCTTTCCGAAGGCATCGGCGACACCATGCGTGTGTCGCTCACGGCCGATCCGGTTGAGGAGCCGCCGGTCGCCTGGGGAATTCTACAGTCGCTGGGCCTGCGTCGCCGTGGTCCCGAGATTGTCTCGTGCCCCACGTGCGCCCGCTGCCAGGTTAACCTCATTCCCATCGCCGAGGAGGTCACCGAGCGGCTTAAGAACTATTCCGCGCCGCTTTCGATTGCCGTCATGGGATGTGCCGTTAATGGCCCCGGCGAGGCTTCTGATGCCGACCTGGGCGTTGCTTGCGGACGTGGTCAGGCCTTGCTCTTTTCGCATGGCCAGATCATTGGTAAAGTAGCTGAGGACCAAATTGTCGACGCGCTTATGGCAGAGGTCGACAAGCTTATTGAGGAGAAATAAATGACCCGAGCAATGTATATGTCTAAGCTCTATGCGCCGACGCTTAAAGAGGATCCGGCGGACGCTGAGCTCGCCAGCCACCGCCTGCTGCTCCGTGCCGGCATGATCCGCAAGGAGGCCGCCGGTCTGTATTCCTACCTGCCGCTCGCATGGCGCTCGATTCGCAAGATTGAGAACATCGTGCGCGACGAGATGGACGCCGCCGGCGCCCAGGAGCTTATGATGCCCATTATGGTCGACGCCGAGTTGTGGCGTGAGTCCGGCCGTATCGATGCCTATGGCAAGGAGCTTGTGCGCTTTGACGACCGTCATGGTCGCGAGTTCGTGCTGGGCCCCACGCACGAGGAGACCGTCACGGCCCTGGTGCGCAACGAGCTGCGCTCCTATAAGCAGCTGCCAGTGAACCTCTATCACATCCAGGATAAGTTCCGCGACGAGTTCCGCCCCCGCTTTGGTCTGATGCGCGGCCGCGAGTTCATCATGAAGGACGCCTACAGCTTCTCCGCCACGCAGGAGAGCCTGCAGGAGGAGTACGACAAGATGAAGCAGGCCTACGCTAACATTTGCGAGCGCTGCTACATCAAGGCTCTGCCCGTCGTCGCCGATTCCGGCGAGATCGGTGGCGACACCTCCGTCGAGTACATGGCGCTGGCCGAGGCCGGCGAGGCTTCGCTGGTCTACTGTGATGATTGCGGCTTTGCTGCCGATGACGAGGCCGCAAGCACCAAGGTCGTTGTGACCGAGGGTCCCGGCGACGGCACGCTCACCAAGGTCGAGACTCCGGGTATGGGCACCATCGAGGCTGTTGCCAAGTTCTTTGGGTTCCCCGAGAACGGCACGCGCAAGTCCCTGGCGCTCATCGATGCCGAGGGTAAGCCTGTTGTGGCTATCGTTCCGGGCGATCACGAGCTCAACGACTGCAAGGCCGAGCACGTCTTTGGCAAGGGCTATCGCATGATGACCGACGAGGAGCTCCAGACCTACGGTCTGCATAAGGGCTTTATCGGACCGGTTAACCTGCCCGTGGGTATTCGTCTGGTCTGCGATGAGAGCCTGCGTGAGTCCAAGCAGTGGGCCTGCGGTGCCAACGAGGTCGACTATCACTTTACCGGTGCCTGCCCCGAGCGCGATTTTTCCGTCGACGAGTGGGCCGACCTTGTCACTGTCGTTGCCGGCGACCCCTGCCCGCACTGCGGCAAGCCGCTTTCCGCTGCCCGCGGTATCGAGGTCTCTCAGGTCTTCCAGTTGGGCACCAAGTACTCCGAGGCCATGGG
>URZR01000225.1 GCA_900552425.1 uncultured Collinsella sp.
ATAGAGACCGTATGGGGCGTGGGTTATCGCTGGGTGGCCAAATGAGGCGCGTGCTGCCAAAAATGAACCGCCGGGGCGCGGGCGGACATCGATCGAAGGAGGTTGGCTCGCCTCGTCCTAGTAGGCTGAAGCGCCTTCGCGCGTGGTGGGCCTCTCGCCCCCTCGCGGTGACGTTTGCCGTGTACCTGGCGTGTTATCTGGTTGTTGCGACCGCGCTTACCATGGTGGTTATAAGCGCGTTTGACCGCAGCGACTTTATTCAGTATTACGAAGTTGAATTTGAGGACCAGGGTGGGCGCGTGACGCACGCGGCGGTTGATTCAGGTCCCTATATTTATGACGAGGAGCTAAATCAGCTGGTTCCCGCCACGGAAATAGACGTGCCGGGCGATAACCCCTATGCCGTGTTTGTGAGCGTGGACGAGCAAAGCGTGCCGGCGTATACGCAGGATGGCTCCAGCGATAGGTACCGTGAGGTGTATGCGACGCTTGAGATGCTTGAATCTGGCCAGATCGAGCTCTATGACTGGGGTCTTAATTACAACGACCAGTATCCGCAGGAAGACGTGCTGAGTGACTACGATGACATCACCGCACAGGTGCTGCCAGAATACGATCGGATCAACCGCGCGGGTCGCGTGGACTCCGTCGCGATGTTTGAGGCGGCGACGGGCATAGACTTTGCCCAGGCGTTTGGCGCAGGCAAGACGTCCAACGTTGCCTACTATGCCGACGCCATAAGGGTTGCAGAGCCGGGCTATACCATTTTGAACCTATTGATAGGCGCGTCGCCATTTGTGATTTACGGCGGCCTGGCCATCATCATGTTCCGCCGCTTCTACCGCGTGCACATCGCCGAGCCCCTGGATGATCTTTCCGGCGCCGCTCGCCGCATTGCCGCCCAAGACCTCGATTTTTGCATTCAGCCGGTGCAGGGCAAGGAGCTGGGCGCTCTTTCGGTCGCGCTGGAGGACATGCGAGCATCGCTGCTGGCGGCTCAGCGCGAGCTATGGCGCGCTGCGGAGGAGCGCCGCAGGCTCAATGCGGCGTTTGCACATGATCTGCGTACGCCCGTGACGGTGCTAAAGGGCACGGTCGAGATGGCGCGCCTGCGCGAGGCAAAGGGCGAGCATATGGACGAGGAGCGGCTTGAGACGCTTGCGGGGCAGGTTGGGCGACTTGAGTCCTATGCCAACGCTATGAGCGGATTATCCAAGCTTGAAGACAGGGACGTGGTTCGGACTTCGATAGGGGCCGAAGAGCTTGCCGACGAGCTATTTGAGCATGCCGCCGACATCGTGTCCGCCCGCGGCGAAGGGCTGGAGCTTGCGTGCAAGCGCGGTCTGCTTGAGGGGGATGCCTGCGTGGACGTGGCGCTTGTCGAGGAGGTCATGGGCAACGTTCTCAACAACGCGTGCGGGCATGCGGCGGGAAGCATAACCGTGGCGGTGTCTTGCGGCACTGCGGCTGGGGGCGCCGCGGCCGGCGACGGTGGCGATGGCAGCGCGGGCGATAGGATGCTTGTTGTGGCTATTGAGGACGATGGACCCGGCTTTACACCCGAGGCGCTGCACCGCGGGTGCGACCCCTTTTATAGCGATCGCAAGTCGGCGGAGCACTTTGGCCTAGGCCTCAACGTGTCGCAGATCCTCGTCCAGCTACACGGAGGCAAGATTGAGCTAGGCAACGCGCCGGATGGCGGGGCTCGCGTGACCGCAACGTTTGACGTCGGCGCGTTTTCATAAGAGCGCGAGGACGTTCGGACGCGGTTTCCTACGGGATTCAAAAAACTATTCGACCGTTGACAAAGAGTTGACAGGCGGATGCGAACCTAATGATAAGGAAGATGTTAGGGGAGGTCGCCATGATGCCTGTGAATGGTTTGGAGCCGGAGCCCGCGCTGGGCAGTGTGTCGTTTGCCGAGGGGGCTGAGACGGCCTCGGGCGCAGGCACGGGCGTGCGAGGCGCGGGCGATGCCGGGCACCGGGGCGGTTTTCACCTGCGCCGTTGGCATGTGGTATGCGCACTGGTGATTGTTGCCGCCTTGGTGTTGGGCCTGTGCTGGCGTTATTTGCCAGACGTATACGCATGGCTTTCTAATCCCGATGCCGTGCATTCGTACGTGGAGCAGCATGCGGCTCTCAGCCGCCTTGCCATCATAGGCGTCAATACGCTTCAGATAGTGCTGGCGTTTTTGCCCGGCGAGCCCATTGAGCTGGCAAGCGGCTACGCCTTTGGTTTTTGGGAAGGCACCGCGGCCTGCCTGGTGGCAAGCGCGGCGGGGTCCTCGCTGGTCTATTGGGCCGTGCGCCGCTGGGGCTGGAAGGTTATGGGGCTGTTCTTTACCCGCGAGCAGTTTGAGCGGTTTAGCTGGCTTAAAGATGCGCGCAAGCTCGAGTTCATCATGTTGGTGATCTTCCTTATCCCGGGTACGCCCAAGGATTTTCTC
>URZR01000226.1 GCA_900552425.1 uncultured Collinsella sp.
ATTTCGATCTTGGTATAGCCGCAGGCGTTGACAATCTTCGTTCCGCATGGGTGTTGGCGCTCGCGTTGAAAGTTGGGGCCGTAGCTTTGGTGCACATGCCCGTGAATCATATAGTCGGCCCCCCAGGACTCAAGCGCCGTGTTAAAGCACTCAAACCCTCGATGCGGCAGATCGTCCAGATCACCCATACCGGCGGCGGGTGCATGGGTAAGCAGAATGTCGCACCCGCCGACCATCCTAACCTTACGCGACAGCTTGCGCATGCGCTTGGACATCTCGCGTTCGGTGTACATGTTGGCGCCGTCGCGATAACGCATGGACCCGCCAAGGCCCGCAATGCGAATCCCTCGGTACGTGTACACTCTGTCTTCCACGCAGATACATCCGCCCGGTGCATGACGTGCGTAGCGGTCGTCGTGGTTGCCACGAACGTACACAAGCGGTTTGTTGATGACAGTGACCAAAAACTCAAGATAGTCCGGATCCAGGTCGCCTGCGGATAGAATTAGGTCAACGTCCTCAAAGCGCTCCTTGCGAAAACATTCCCACAGGCAGCGCTCCTCTACATCGGCAATGGCTAGGATATTCATAGGGCACGGACCTCCGGCTCATCGTCGAGCTGCGGAATGGTGCCTACCACGTTGTCCGCCAGCCAATTCATCTCGACAATCTGCGCGCTCGGCAGGGGAGGGAAGCCCTCAATCTGCACCACGCCGTCTTGGCTATGAAGCTCGCCGCCAAATGGATTGATGGAGCCCTCGACGATGCCATTGCGGAGCAGCTGCACCAGTTTGCGCGTCTGATAGGGCAGGCCCGGAGCGTAGCGAATGTCGATGACGCCCGAGCTCATGCCATACCAGTAGTTGACGGCGCGAACCTGGCTGTCGTCACTGGTCTCATCCCAGGTGCCATGCAGCAGGCTTCGCACGATAAGCTCGTAGTATCGGCCCCAGTTCCAGACCGGCATGGCGATGCCGACGACCTTGCCATCGACCAGGCGGTGGAGTCCGTAGGCCGTAGGGTCTACGAGCGACTTTGACATGTCAGCGCCGGTCATGACGCTCACGCCTTCGCGGCACATGGCCTCGGCAAGGCCTCCGGCGGGCACATCGCCCCAGGTCAGGATAATTTGCGCGCGGGGGTCGAGCAGCGAGGCGCCAATCGCAAAGGCGTTGATCTCGCTGAGTGCGCCCGAGGCGAAGACCGACGCGTGGTAACCGATGCGGTGGTTGTCCGCCATGCTGGCGGCAAGGGCGCCCAGGAGAAACTTGGCCTCGTACATCTTGCCAAAGTACGAACGGACGCTTTGGTGGGGAAGGCCGATAGAGCAGTTAAGGAACCGCACCTGTGGATACTCAACGGCAGCCCTGAGCGTATATTCCATCAGGCGGTGCGAGGTTGAGAAGATGACGTTATCTCCATGTTTGACAGCCGTTTCCACAGCGGCGTAGAACACGTCCGGATCGTGGCAGTCCTCGAACGCCTCGGTGCGCACGATGCCGCCAAAGTGCTCATCGAGATACTGACGCCCTTGGTCGTGCAGGCTGTCCCAGCTCGACGTCGCACAGGGGAACTCATGGATAAAGGCGATGCGCAGGGGGTTGGCCGCCGAGTAGACGGTCTTGCCCATAAAGAAGTTGAGCACGCCGGAGGTGGACTTGGCGGGAGTCTCCTCCTCGTCGACGCTCGGTGCTTCGACAAGATCGACCTTGTCCTCGTCATTTTTGCCGGCAATGACCAGCTCGCGCCAGATCTTGCACAGGCGGTTTACGACGATATCCGTCGGCGTATCCAGCAGGCGGTCCTGGTTGTACACGTTGAGGTAGACGAGCATGGCGTCGGCGGTCGTAATGTCCAAGTGATCGCCGCCTGCGCGAAGGTAGGCACGCTTAAAGAGCAGGAAGGTGTGGCGCAGGTAGTCGACCTTTTTCTGCGGCCATTTTTCGATAAGGTTCTGACCGAGCATCTTGGCGAGCGTTTCGTAGCTTCCCTCACGCGAGAACTCGATCTCGTATAGGGGGCAGACGCGCCAAAACGCGCAGAACTCGCCGTACAGGCGGCTTTCGACGGAATCCCATTTGCCGGGGTAGAGACGGGTGACCTTGGCCGAAACCGTCGGGGCGTCTAGGAATTTGAGGACACTGACGCGTTTGTTGCCTTCCTGGACATAGAACCGATGCATGAACTCGGTGACGATGATGGGGTCGCGATAGCCCTCGGTTACCTGGATGTCGTAGAGGTTAGACCACTTGCGGGCGAACTCGGTGCTAAATGGCAACAGGGGCATAAAGTTGCACGAAAAGGCAGACTGACGGCCCTTGGTAACCGTGCCGACGACCATATCGAGCGGAATATCCCGCAGGCCGACGCTCTCTCGCTGACCTAAGGGGAGCTGGGCAACCAAGCTGTCGAGGTCCGTAAGGTACGGGTGCTCGCTTTGGCTGATGG
>URZR01000227.1 GCA_900552425.1 uncultured Collinsella sp.
TACGACTCCCTCCAGAACTACGGCCGCCGGCCCGTCCAGCGGCTCCAGGACCACGGCATCCTGGGACCCCAGACCATCCTGGGCCACTGCATCCATGTGAACACGGCGGAAATGGATATCATCAAGGCCACGGACACCATGTGCGTCAACAACCCGGAGAGCAACATGGGCAACGCCGTGGGTATCTCTCCGGTGCTGCAGCTCTACAAGAAGGGCATTCTGATCGGTCTGGGTACCGACGCCTACACCAACGACATGCTGGAGTCCATCAAGGTGGCCCTGTGCTCCCAGCGGCACAACGCCTGTATGCCCAACGTGGGCTGGTGCGAGGCCATGACCATGCTGTTCGAGAACAACGCCAAGATGGCGAGCAAGTACTTCGATCGCAAGCTCGGCGTGCTCGAGGCCGGCGCTGCCGCCGACGTCATCGTTATGGACTACAAGCCCTTTACGCCGCTGAGCGAGGAGAACATCGACGGCCACATGCTCTTTGGCATGATGGGCAAAAACTGCCGCACCACCATCATCAACGGCAAGGTCCTGTACAAGGATCGCGAGTTCGTTGGCATTGATGAGGACAAGATCAACGCGTGGACCATGGCCGAGTCCAAGAAGCTCTGGAGCACGCTCAACGATCGCACCTACTAATTCACAAGTAGATTCACGCGCGCCGGATGTTTCGCCGCATCTGACGCGCGTATAGGCGGCCTCCGCGGGGTCGCCGGCGCTGTGCTAGCGCTACACCGTATTTGCGCCCGCCGCGCGGTCTCGCCGGGCGTTACAGAGAGGAGCTCGCTATGAGCGACATCATGAGGCCGATCCCGTTTTCGCAGCTGATGAACTGGATCATCGAGGAGCACAAGACCCAGGACGCCATCTTTGGCGTGCGTAAGATGGTCACGACCAACCAGGAGGGTGCGCTTCCCATTTTTGACGAGCGCATCGAGACTCCGTTTGGCCCGGCTGCCGGTCCCAATACGCAGCTGGCCCAGAACATCGTGGCCTCTTATGTGGCCGGTTCTCGCTTCTTTGAGCTCAAGACCGTCCAGGTTATGGACGGCGAGGAGCTCTCCAAGTGCGTCAACAAGCCCTGCATCGTGGCTCAGGACGAGTGCTACAACTGCGAATGGTCGACCGAGCTCGAGGTTCCGCAGGCCTTTGCCGAGTACGTGAAGGCATGGTTTGCCTGCCACCTGATCGCTCGCGAGTACGGTCTGGGTAGCCCGGACGGCTTTGTCTTCAACATGTCGGTGGGCTATGACCTGGAGGGCATTAAGAGCCCCAAGGTCGACGCCTACATCGAGGGCATGAAGGATGCCAGCGGCTCCGACGTCTGGAACGAGTGCCGTGCCTGGGCGCTTGCCAACCTGGACAAGTTTGAGCATGTCGACGCCGCGTTTGTCGAGTCCATCCCGGCGCGCGTCTCCAACTCCATCACCGAGTCCACGCTGCATGGCTGCCCGCCGGCGGAGATCGAGCGCATCGCGACCTACCTGATCACCGAGAAGGGCCTCAATACCTACATCAAGTGCAACCCCACGCTGCTGGGCTATGAGTTTGCCCGCCAGCGCCTCAACGAGCTGGGCTTTGACTACATCGTCTTCGATGACACGCACTTCCGCGAGGACCTGCAGTGGGTCGACGCCGTGCCCATGTTCGAGCGCCTGATTGCCCTGTGCGCCGAGCGCGGCCTGGAGTTTGGCGTCAAGCTGACCAACACGTTCCCCGTCGACGTGACGAGGAACGAGCTGCCTTCCACCGAGATG
This sequence comes from uncultured Collinsella sp., assembly GCA_900552425.1. Classification (GTDB taxonomy): domain Bacteria; phylum Actinomycetota; class Coriobacteriia; order Coriobacteriales; family Coriobacteriaceae; genus Collinsella. Next base: position 1,767 of record URZR01000227.1, read on the forward strand.
TATATGTCCGGCCGTTCGCTGTTCTCGCTGACCATCGAGGCTGCCCGCCGCATTACCGAGCAGTTTGACGGCAAGCTGCGCATCAGCTACTCCGGTGGTGCCACGGTCTACAACATCCGTGCCCTGTACGATGCCGGCATTTGGCCCGTTACCCTGGCGACCGATGTGCTCAAGCCCGGTGGCTACGAGCGCTTTAGCCAGATGGCCGGCGAGTTTACCGATCTGGACGGCAAGCCGTTCGCGGGCGTCTCTCTCGAGGCCGTGACCGCGATCCAGACCGACTCACTCACCAACCCGCTCTACAAGAAGCCGCTGCGCCCGCTGCCCGATCGCAAGGTCGCCGGTAAGAGCCCGCTTTCCGACTGCTTTACCGCGCCGTGCCGCACGAGCTGCCCCATCCAGCAGGATATTCCCGCCTACCTGGCGGCTGTTGACGAGGGCCGCTACGAGGACGCGCTCAACATCATCATCGAGCGCAACGCCCTACCGTTCATTACCGGCACCATTTGCCCGCATCCCTGCGGCCGTGCCTGCGAGCGTGCATTCTATGAGCCCGAGGGCGCCCAGATCCGCGCCAGCAAGCTCAAGGCCGCCCGCGAGGCCATGACCGCCGTGCTGCCCAAGCTGCGCGCCCAGGCCATTGCCAACGACGGCGAGCACAACGT
>URZR01000228.1 GCA_900552425.1 uncultured Collinsella sp.
TGGATGCAGGGTTCAGGCAACAGGTGCGGGCATCGGCCACATGGGTCTCGATGGCGGCCAGCTTCAGATGCTTCATAAAGGTGCCCGCTGCCTCCCGGCCGCCCTTCAGCTCAAAGGACACCACACCGCAGGAGCCGTGGGGCAGGTACTTCTCTGCCAAGGCATGGTACTTGTCCCCTGGCAGGCCGCAGTAGCTGACGGAGGCCACCTTGGGATGTGCCGCCAGGAACTCCGCCACCGCCTGGCCGTTCTCACAGTGGCGGGCCATGCGCACATGCAGGCTCTCGAGCGAGCTATTCAGGAAAAACGCCGCCTGCGGGTTCTGCATGGGACCAAGATCGCGCATGAGCTGCGCGGTAGCCTTGGTAATGAAGGCGCCCTCGCGACCGAACTTCTCGGCATAGGTCACGCCGTGATAGCTCTCGTCGGGCGTGGTGAGACCCGGGAACTTGTCTGCATGGGCCATCCAGTCAAACTGGCCGTGGTCAACGATCACGCCGCCCAGGTAGGCCGCATGCCCATCCATGTACTTGGTGGTAGAGTGCGTGACGATGTCGGCGCCCCACTCAAAGGGACGGCACATCACGGGCGTCGGGAAGGTGTTGTCGACCATCAGCGGCACGCCGTGGTCATGCGCGGCCTTGGCAAAGCGCTCAATATCGAGCACGGCAAGGGCGGGGTTGGCAATCGTCTCGCCAAAGACGAGCTTGGTATTGGGCTCAAAGGCTGCCTCCAGCTCCTCATCGGTGCAGTCGGGGGCGACAAACGTGCAAGTCACGCCCATGCGGCCCATGGTGTGGGCGAGCAGGTTATACGTACCGCCGTAGATAGCAGAGCTCGCGACCACGTGATCACCGGCACCGGCCACGTTAAAGATCGCGAGGAAGTTCGCGGCCATGCCCGAACTCGTGAGCATCGCAGCGGTGCCGCCCTCCATCTCGCAGATCTTGGCGGCGACCAGATCGCACGTGGGATTCTGCAGACGGCTGTAGAAGTAGCCCGACTCCTCCAGGTCAAACAGCTTGCCCATGTGCTCGGACGTGTCGTACTTCCACGTGGTGGACTGGTAGATGGGCACCTGGCGGGGCTCCGCGTCGCCGGGACGGTATCCACCCTGGACGCACGTGGTTCCGATATGTTCAGCCATAGTTCGCTCCTTCTTCAAACGCTTTCATATGCGCTCGATACGCGCACACGAGTAAAATGGTATACCCAACTCGATACGCAAAGGACTTCAACATGGCAATCAACAAGGATGAAATCTTCTTGAACCGCTCCGAGATCAAGAAGGAGGCCGCACGCCTACATGAAATGGGCTACAACTGCGCGCAATCGGTCGTCTGCGCAATGGCACCTGCCATCGACCTCGATGCGGACGGCGCCTTTGTACTGGCAGAGGGCTTTGGCGCCGGCATGGGCGGCATGACCGAGACCTGCGGCGCCGTCTCCGGAGCCGTCATGGCCTTAAGCCAGGTGGAAAGCACCGGCCGCGACCAGATTGGCAGCAAAGCCAAGACCTACAAGCTTTCTCGCGAGCTGAGCGCCCGCTTTGCCAGCACCAATGGGTCAACGGTTTGCCGCGAGCTCAAGGGCATCGGCTCTGACGCCGGAGCCCTGCGCAGCTGCCCGGGCTGCATCGATGACGCGATCGACCTCGCCGTTGATATTCTGGTCGAGCAGGGCGCGCACGAGGCCGGCGCGCGATAGCGCCCATCTCCCCCGCGCCCTTTAGTCCCGTGCATTTTTGGAATGCGCTCCTTTGGGGACCGCAAACACCTAGGACCTAAAACTCGGCGAAGCGCTCCTCGCCCACGCTCACGTCTTCGCGACCGCCCATAAGCTCGGTGAGCGCTGCCAAAAACGCAGCCTGCTCCCCCGCTTTGAACACCAGGTGCAGCAACACGGTATCCGTGAAATCGGTGCCCGCGATCTTGCAGCCAGAACCCGCTGCCAGATGCTGCACCTGGTCGTAGAGCGGATACGGCACGCGAACGTCCACGGAGACCACGCTGGTCATCTCCACCAGCTGCCCCGCCGAGCGCGCCGCGGCGATCGCCTCCTGCGCTGCGGCGGTGTACGCCCTCACCAGGCCGCCCGGCCCCAGAAGCGTTCCGCCAAAATAGCGCGTAGTGACGCAGCAGACGTTTTTAAGGCCAGCCCCGCGCAGCACCTCCAGCGTGGGCATGCCGCTGGTGCGCTGGGGCTCCCCGTCGTCGCTTTGGCGCTCGCGCCCGTCTAGCAAGATCCACGCCGGCACGTTGTGGCGAGCGTCGTAGTGGCGGGCCCTCACCGCGGCGATATGGGCGTTGGCCTCGTCCTCGCTCTCAACGTGAACCAGCTGCGCGATAAAGCGGCTCTTACGGTCGACGAACTCGCCAGTCGCCTCGACACCCTCCCTCATGGTGATGTAATCGTCCACAACTCCCCCTTT
>URZR01000229.1 GCA_900552425.1 uncultured Collinsella sp.
CCGGGCGATACGACCGCGACGGTCGCCGAGGGCGTGGACCTGGCGGCGGCTGCGGGCGCGGATGGCGCCCCGACCGGCGGGGAGGCCTAATATGGCCGAACTCACGCCGCGCATGAAGGAGCTCGTCCAGCCTTACTTGGCCGGCATTGAGCCCTATGATCCCAACTTTACGCCCACGCGCATCAACCTTTCGGCCAACGAGAACACCCATCCCGTACCTGCCGGCGTGCGCGAGGCGGTTGATGCGGCGCTTGCCGCCACACCGCTCAACCGCTATCCCGACCCTATGTCCAACGACCTGCGCGACGAGCTGGCCGCCTGGCATGGCGTGACGCGCGAGAACGTCTGCGTGGGCAACGGCGGCGACGAGCTGCTCTATAACTACCTGCTGGCGTTTGGCGGCGCGGGGCGGACCCTGCTCAACTGCCCGCCGTGCTTTAGCGAGTACGCGTTCTTTGCGTCGCTGTGCCAGACCGAGGTGCGCGACGTGTGGCGCGACCCGGCGACCTTTGAACTCGACCAGGCCGCCGTGCTTGCGGCGGCACCCGAGTGTAACCTGGCAATCGTGACCTCGCCCAACAATCCCACGGGTGACGTGGCGCCGCTCGACTTTGTCGCGGCTCTGTGCGACGCGTGCCCCGGCATGGTGATGGTCGACGAGGCCTACGTGGAGTTTGCCGACGATTCGTTTGGCGCGGCCACCACGGCGCAGGGGCTTATCGCCGAGCATCCCAACCTGGTGATTCTGCATACGCTGTCCAAGGCGTTTGGCGCCGCCGGCACACGTCTGGGCTATGTGATCGCGGCGTCCGAGGTCATCGACGTGTTCGCGGCGATTCGCCAGATCTACTCGGTCAACGTGCTGAGCCAGGCCGCAGCGCTTGCCTGCGTGCGTGCCCGCGATGCATACGCGCCCGTGGTGGCGCAGGTTGCATCCGAGCGCGAGCGCGAGCTGTGCGCCCTACGCGCAATGGCTGCCGAGGGTCTGCCCGTGGAGGCGTGGCCGAGTGCAGCAAATTTTGTGCTCGTGCGCACGCCGCATGCCACGCGCGTGCGCGAGCGTCTGCGCGATGAGTATTCGATTTTGGTGCGCGACTTTAGCTATGCGCCGGGGCTTGCGGACTGCCTGCGCATTACCGTGGGCACCCCGCAGGAAAACGATGAGGTGCTGGCCGCGTTTGCCGCGCTGGTGAAGGAGGAGATGTAGATGGATCGCTATGCCGAGGTAACCCGCAAGACGGGCGAGACCGACATTGTCGTAAAGCTCGACCTGGACGGATCTGGCGTGTGCGATATCTCGACCGGCGTGCCGTTTTTCGACCACATGCTCAACGCTTTTGGCCGCCATGGCCTGTTCGATCTGACGGTTCACGCGATAGGCGACGTTGAGGTCGACGCGCATCATACCGTCGAGGACACGGGTATTGTGCTGGGCGAGGCGTTTTGCCGAGCGCTGGGTGACAAGGCGGGCATTACGCGCTTTGCCGACGCGGCGATTGCCATGGACGAGACGCTCGTGATGGCCGCCGTTGATATCTCGGGCCGTGGGCAGGCCTACTGCGAGCTGCCCGTGCCGACCGAGCGCGTGGGCAGCTTTGATACCGAGCTGGCCGTCGAGTTCTTCTACGCCTTCGCGCGCGATGCCAAGCTCACGCTGCACGTGCGCGAGCTGGCGGGCGGCAACTCGCATCACATTATCGAGGCCGCCTTTAAGGCCGTGGGCCGCACGATGCGCCATGCCTGCGAGTTGGATCCCCGCGTGCAGGGTATCCCCAGCACCAAGGGCTCACTGTAGCCGCTACAAAGGTAAAACCACTACGAAGGTGCCTGTCCCCTTTGTGGTGGTTTTGGACAAGACGAGGAGGAGGGGTCGCGTGGGCGAACCGAAGATCGTGGTGGTCGACTACCACAAGGGCAACTTGTCGAGCGTCGTGCGCGGGCTTGCGCGCGCCGGTGCCGCCGCCTGTACATCGGATGACCCGGAGCAGATCCGCCGCGCCGACGGCCTGGTCATTCCGGGCGTGGGCGCGTTCTATGACGCGATCGCCTTTATGCGCCAGAGCGGCGAGGCAGACGCGGTGCTCGATGCCGTCGCCGCTGGAACTCCGTTGCTCGGCATCTGCCTGGGCCTTCAGCTGTTTTTTGAGTGCGGCAACGAGGGCGTTCCTGCGGGCGAGGGTGTTGCCGCGGATGGCGACGCCCCCGAGCAGGCCGGTGGCCCCTGGGTCGATGGCCTGGGCATCATGCGCGGCTCGTGTACGCGCTTGGAATCGAGTCGCCTGAAGGTCCCGCACGTGGGCTGGGACCAGGTGCGCATGACGCCCGCCGGTGCGGCCGACCCGCTGCTCGCCGGTTTTGCCGAGGGCGCCAATGTGTACTTCACCCACAGCTACGCGGTGGCCGACGATGTCGATGCCGC
>URZR01000230.1 GCA_900552425.1 uncultured Collinsella sp.
AGATCAAAGGGGCCGCCCGGCACACGACCGCGCGAGGCGCTCGCCAGCATGTCGCCCGTTACCACGCGCCAACGCGCACGGTCATGGCAGAGCGACTCGATATTCTTGGTAATGAGCCGCGCGGCATTCCGATCGATCTCGAACGTCGTGAGTGAGCGGGCACCACGTGAGAGCATCTCTAACCCTAAGGCACCGGAGCCGCCAAAGGCGTCCAGCACGCGGACCTCGTCCAGATCGAAGTCGAATGCCGACATGACCATAGATGCGCATGCCTCGCGCACGCGATCGGTCGTGGGGCGGGTGACATCGCGACCACGGGGCTCCTCGATCTTACGACCGCGCCATTCGCCGCCGATGATTCTCATCCTCCGCTGACCTCCTTAAAAATGTGTCGATATCGCATGGCGACCGCATCGCGCAGGGGGCGCGTCGCCACGGAGTCAAGGTTGCAAGCATACCGCAAGAGCTCGACCGCGTCCAAATGGGCCCACTCGATCAGCTCCTCGTCGGCATCCAGGTCGACAAAGCGCAGAGTCACACCGCCATGCTGGCGGTACCCCAGGATTTCGCCCTCGTGGCGCAGACGAAGGTCCATCTGGGCGAGCGTAAAGCCGTCCGAGGTCTTTTCGAGCGACTGGAGACGCTCTTGCGCCGCCGAAGCGCCGCCGTTGCCCTTGGAGTGCGTCATGACCAGGCAGGTGCCCGACACGCTGCCGCGGCCCACGCGGCCGCGCAGCTGGTGCAGGGCCGCCAAGCCAAAGCGCTCACCGTTCTCGATGACCATGACGGTGGCGTTGGGCACGTCGACGCCCACCTCGACCACCGTAGTCGAGACGAGCACGTCGATCTCGCCGCGCTTGAAGGCATCGATAACCTGGTCCTTCTCCCCCGCTGGCATACGGCCGTGAAGGCGCTCGATGGCAAGACCCGGCAACGCCAGACGCAGGCGATCGAGCTCGGTCGCCGTATCGTGCAGCGGCACGGGGACCGTCACGCGGCCCTCGTCGTCGCGGGCGATACCGGGCACGTCCTCCAGATCATCGACCGAGTCACTCGGCTCCACGAGCGGGCAAATCACGTAGGCCTGCTGACCCTTTTCACGCGCCTCGCGGATGGCGCCATAGGCAAGGTCGCGGCTCGACTCGGTAAGCACGCGTGTCATCACGCCAGCGCCAGGGACGGGCCGATGGCGGATGATGCTCGTGTCCAGATCGCCGTAGACCGAAAGCGCCAGCGTACGCGGGATGGGCGTTGCCGTCATAACGAGCAGATCGGCACCGGGGCCCTTCGCGCGCAGGGCGTTGCGTTGGCCGACGCCAAACCGGTGCTGCTCATCGATGACCACGAGCGACAGGTGCTTGAACGCAACGTCATCCGAAAGCACCGCGTGGGTGCCAAAGAGCACGTCAAGCTCGCCCGATTCCAGCTGTGAATGGATGCGTTCGCGCTCTGCGGCCGGCGTGGCACCCGTCAGAAGCGCCCAGGACATGCCGGCCTGCGAGAGCAGAGGGCCGGTCTTATCGGCATATTGGCGCGCCAGCACGCCCGTGGGCGCCATAACGCAGGCCTGGGTGCCGCTATCGGCAGCCACAGCCAGCGCGCAGGCGGCAACGGCGGTCTTGCCGGTACCGACATCGCCCAGCAGCAGGCGGTTCATCACGCGCCCGCCATCGCACATATCATGCAGGATGTCTTGGAACGCGGCCTCCTGCTCGTCGCTCAGCGAAAACGGCAGGGCTTCCCTGAGCACGGCCAGGTGCTCGCCCGCGGTGTGGGCATAGGGCACCACATCGACCAGGCCGCCGTCGTTGCGCAGACGCAGCGCCAGCTGCAGGTAGAGACACTCCTCGTAGGCAAGACGCCGGCGTGCGATGTCGCGCTCAGCCATGCTCGAGGGAAAGTGGATCGATCGAAGCGCACGAGCATTGCTCATCAGGCGACGCTTAGCGCGTAAGCGTGCCGGAATGGGATCAAAGGGATTGCCGACGACCTCGAGCGCACCGCTTACGATGCGGCGCATCCACGCCTGGCTCACGCCATCACTGACGTAATGGACCGGCAGGATGGTGCCTGCGGCACGCCCTTCCTCGAGCTTTTCAAAGTGCGGCGAGGCCATCTGCTTAAAACCGTAGGCAAACTCAACCTTGCCCATCACGGCTAGGCGGTCGCCCTGCTTAAGCTGCTGGGCAATCCAGGGCTGGCGGAAAAAGGCGACCTGCAGCACGCCCGTCTCGTCAACGAGTGAGACCTCGGTCACCTGCATACGCGGACGCGGCTGCTTTTGGACGATACGATCGACCGTGGCGATGATGGTACACACGGTACCGATGGGCGCCATCTCGATGGACCAGGAGCGCGTAAAGTCCAGGTATCGATGAGGGATATGGAGAAGGAGG
>URZR01000231.1 GCA_900552425.1 uncultured Collinsella sp.
CTCAACGCGCATGCTCTGGTAAACCTCGAGTGCCACACGCGCCGGATCGGCACCGTGGGCAACCAGACGCGAGGCTGCATGGAACGCGGCTGCATCGGCGTTTTGGTACTGAAAACGGCCGGTATCGGTAACCAAGCCACACAGCAGGCAGGTCGCAACGCCATCACGTGCGACAATGCCGCAATTGTCCAAGAAGCGGTCGATGATCATGGCGCAGGCTGCAGCTTCGACGCGCCTCAGGCTGAGCTCGGCAAACTCCTCGCGCGCCGGATGGTGATCGAAGCACACCACATGCTTGGAGCGACGAAGCACCTCGGCGGAATTATTGAGACGCTCGACGACCGGCACGTCCACCGAGATGAACAGGTCAGGATTGCCGGCATACGCAGATGCCGGTACCAGGCGATCGGAGCCTTCCATAAAGCGGTAGATGCGCGGAACCGGATCATCGTCTGCCAGCAGCAGGGCAATGTCCTTGTTAGGGAAAAACTTCATAAGCGAGAGGCCCAGACCCAACACGGAGCCCAGGGCGTCGCCATCGGGAGAAGTGTGTCCCGAAATCGCAATGGAGGACGCATCCTCGATGAGCTCGAGGATGCGTCGCTGAATATCTGCAGACTCGCACGAGGCGAGGGCGGCGGAATTAGTCATCTAAAGCTGCCTCCTGGGCGGCATCCGCTATCGGATAGCCGTCCTCGTCCTTTTCGATCGCAAGCGTGGCGGGAACGTTTTCCAGCGCACGCGTGATGCGCTCGGCCTCATCGGTCGAGCGATCGATGCGAAAATCGAGCTCGGGCGTAACACGCCAATCGAGCGAGCGAGCCAACAGGCTGCGAATACGGCCCTTAGCGCTTGCGAGCGCCTCCATGACCTCGTCGTAGCGGCTCGCATCGCACGACACGAACACACGCGCGAACGAACGGTCCACCGCGACCTCGACCGCGGTCAGGGTGACCAGGTCGAGACGCGGATCGGAAACCTCAAAGAGCAGGATATAACCGAGCTTCTCGCGAAGCTGCTCGCCCAGACGGCGGGTTGCCTGCGTTTGCTTCATAGCGCTACCCCCTACTCGGTACGGGCAACCTGGTCGATGCGGTAACCCTCGATCTGGTCGCCGGGCTTGATGTCCTGGAAGTTCTCCAGGCCAATGCCGCCCTCGGAACCGCTCTTGAGGCTCTTGGCCTCGTCCTTGTAGTGGCGCATCGAGGCGATCTTGCCGTTGAAGACCACGATGCCGTCGCGCACCAGACGCACGGAATCGGTCGCGGCGATCTCGCCCTCTTCGACACGGACACCGGCGGCGATACCGACTTTGGGCACCTTGAAGGTGTCCAGGACGGTCGCGGTACCCGTGGAGACCTCAACCTCGGTGGGCTTGAGCATGCCGATACGGGCAGCGTCGAGCTCCTCGAGGCACTTGTAGATGACGTCGTAGCAACGAATCTCGACACCCTCGCGCTCGGCAGCGGAGCGGGCCTTACCGTCGGGACGGACACCAAAGCCGATGATGATGGCGTTGGAGGCGTCGGCCAGGACGACGTCGGTCTCGTTGATGGCACCAACGGCGGAGTGGATCGTGTTGATGCGCACCTCGGACTGATCCATCTTGTCGAGGGAGTCCTGAAGGGCCTCGATGGAGCCCTGGACGTCGGCCTTGATGATCAGGTTGAGCTCCTTGACCTCGGCATCGGCAATGGTCTCGAAGAGGTTCTCGAGCGTGACGTGCTTGACGCGGCTCTGCTCCTCGATACGGGCCTTGAGCGAACGCTCGTCGGCCAGGGCGCGAGCCTCGCGCTCGTCCTCGAACACGCGGAACTCGTCACCGGCGTTGGGCACGGACTGCAGACCCAGGATCTCGACGGCGTCGGAGGGACCGGCCTCGGTGACGGCGCGACCCTTGGGGTCGAGCATGGCGCGGACGCGGCCGTAGGTAAGGCCGGCGACCAGCGTATCGCCCACGTGCAGGGTACCGCGGGTCACGAGCACGGTAGCGACCGAGCCGCGGCCCTTGTCGAGCTTGGCCTCGAGGACGTTGCCGGAGGCAAAGGTGTCCGGGTTGGCCTTGAGCTCGAGCACATCTGCCTGGAGCAGCACGGTCTCGAGCAGATCGTCGATACCGATCTTCTGCTTGGCCGAGATGTTGACGAACATGTTCTGTCCGCCCCACTCCTCGGGGATGACGCCGTACTCGGTGAGCTCCTGACGCACACGGTCGGGGTTGGCGCCGGGCTTATCGATCTTGTTGACGGCGACAACGATGGGTACGCCGGCGGCCTTGGCGTGGTTGATGGACTCGACCGTCTGGGGCATGATGCCGTCGTCGGCAGCCACGATCAGGATGACGATGTCGGT
>URZR01000232.1 GCA_900552425.1 uncultured Collinsella sp.
CGGTTCTCGGCCTCGATGGCAATGCGGTACTGCGAGTTGGGGAACTTAAACGCCGCCGCCTCGACCTTACCGGTAATGGAGAGCGTGTCACCCGTCTCTGCCGCCAACTTGGGCGCCACGATAATGTCGCCGGCATAGGCGTGACCGACCTCGGTCATGTCGCGGCCGCACATCACATACAGGTGAGCCAGACGATCGCTCTTGCGGGTACGCGCATTGATCAGCTCAAGGCCCGGCTCAAGCGTGCCCGTCAGCACCTTGATAAAGCTGATGCGACCCTGCTGCGGATCGGCCAGTGTCTTAAACACAAACGCCACCGGGCGGTCATCGTCACTCGAGATCTTAATCGAATCACCGTCGATGAGCGGCATCTCGCCGTAGTCGGTCGGCGCTGGGAAGTATGTCGCGATGTCGTCCATCAGCGAGTTGACACCCTGCTCCTTAATGCAATCGCCCGCAAAGACCGGCACAAAGATGCGCTCAGCGATCGCCTTCGACAGTAGGCCTTCAAGCTCCTCCTGCGTCAGCGTCTCCTCGCCTTCCAAGTACTTCATCATCAGCTCGTCGTCAGCCTCGGCCACCAGCTCGCACAGATGGTCATGGGCCTCCTCGGCCTGGGCGCGATACTCCTCGGGAATCTCCGACTCAACGGCTTCAGTGCCGTTGCAATGGCGTGCCTTCATGCGCACCAGATCGATGATGCCGTCGAAGTCCTCGCCCTCGCCCCAGGGAAGGGTCACGGCGCCCAGGCGCATACCAAAGCGCTCCTGCAGCAGATTCATCGTGGTCGCAAAGCTGGCCTCAGAGCGCGACAGGCGGTTTACGAACACCGCACGCGCCAGACGCAGGTCCTCGGCGGCATACCAGAGCTTAACCGTCGTAGGCTGTGGGCCGGCCTCGGCATCGACCACAAACAGAGCCGTCTCGCAGACGCTCATCGCGGCAAAGGCGTCGCCGATAAAATCGGGATAGCACGGGGCATCGAGCACATTGATGCGCGCGCCCTTCCAGTCGATCGGCGCAATGGTCGTCGAGATGGAAAATGCACGCTTGACCTCCTCGGGGTCATAGTCGAGCGTGGGCTTGGTGCCGTCGTGGCCGCCCAGGCGGGCGGTCTTGCCAGAAAGGTGGAGCATGGCCTCGGCGAGTGAGGTCTTGCCCACCCCGCCTTGGCCTACGAGCACCACGTTCCTTACGTTACCGGTCTTGGGAGCACCCATGATGACCTCCTTGCAGGGCCGCGCGCAATGCGCGACGCCAACGGGGAGAGTTCGCGGTCGGTGCCATCCCGGGAGCAGCATGGTCGGCAGCCGAGCCGACTCACCCTCCAAATGTCCTATGCCACCACCCTACCCTCACGGGCGACCGTCCATGCATACCTTTCGGCGCACGTATGAATACAGGCGGCGAGAGGAAGAAGAGCGCATGCGAGGCGATTATTAAACCCCATCGATACAAATAAAAGCCGCCGCAGACCATAAGACCTGCGGCGGCTTTTTCTCAATATATAGCTGAGCCTAGCCCTCGATACGGCTCAAGAACTCACGGGTACGTTGCTCACGCGGGTGATCGATAACCTGCTCGGCAGGACCCTCCTCGACAATGCGACCGCCATCCATAAAGACCACGCGGTCGGCAACATCGCGCGCAAATTGCATTGCGTGGGTCACGATCACCATCGTCATATTCTGCGCGGCAAGGTCTTTAATGACACGCAGCACCTCGGCCGTTAGCTCGGGATCGAGCGCCGAAGTCGGCTCGTCAAAGAACAAGATCTCCGGGTCGAGCGCCAAGGCGCGGGCGATACTCACACGCTGTTGCTGACCACCCGAAAGCTCACATGGCACCTTGTTCTCGTTGCCCGTAAGCCCCATCTGCGCGATCAACTCACGCGCACGCGCTTCGGCCTGCTCGCGCGGACGCTTGAGTACGCGAACCGGAGCGTCGGTGATGTTTTTCATCACCGTATAGTGCGGGAACAGATTGTAGTTCTGAAACACCAGACCAAACCGCGAGCGCGCCTGTTTAGGCACATCGCCCTTTGCGTACACCGCGCCCGAACCCGCATCCGTCGCGACGGCAAGGTCGCCAAACGAAAGCGAGCCACCGTCGAGCGTCTCGAGCAGCGTGGCGCAGCGCAGCAGCGTGGACTTACCGCCACCCGAAGGCCCGATAATCGCCACAACCTCGCCACGCTTTACCTCGAGTGAGATATCCTTGAGCACCTTATTGCCGCCAAACGCCTTGCGCGCGTTCGCTATATTCATTACCGAATTAATCATGGTAGTAATCCAATTTTTTCTCGGCGGCGCCCAGCAGCATCTCGACCACAAAGTTAAAGACCCA
>URZR01000233.1 GCA_900552425.1 uncultured Collinsella sp.
GGAGATTGGCCGCGATAAGTTTGTCGACGCCTGTTGGGACTGGACCCACGAGTACGGCGGCATCATCGTCGAGCAGATTAAGCGCATGGGCTGCTCCGTCGACTTCGACAACGAGCGCTTTACCATGGACGAGGACTACGCCCAGGCCGTGCGTAAGGTGTTCTGCGACTGGTACCACGACGGCCTGATCTATCGCGGCAAGCGCATCGTCAACTGGTGCCCCAACTGCACCACCGCTATCTCGGACGAGGCCGAGTACAAGGATGAGAAGGGCCATCTGTGGCACCTGCGCTACCCGCTGACCGAGCCGGTTAACGGCCAGGACTACATCGTCGTCGCCACCACGCGCCCCGAGACCATGCTCGGCGACACGGGCGTCGCCGTCTCCCCGAAGGACCCCGAGAAGGCCGCCTTTGTGGGTAAGACCGTCAAGCTCCCCATCGTCGACCGCGAGATCCCCATCTTTGAGGATTGGCACGTCGATGCAAACTTTGGCTCCGGCTTCGTCAAGGTCACCCCGGCCCACGACCCCAACGACTACGCCATGGGTCAGGCCCACGACCTGCCGCAGATCAATATCTTCGACGAGCACGCGGTGGTCGTCGAGGGCTATGGCGAGTTTACCGGCATGAATCGCGATGAGTGCCGCGAGGCCGTTGTCAAGTGGTTCGACGAGCACGGCCTGCTCGACCACGTCGAAGAGCTCGACCACTCCGTCATGCACTGCTACCGTTGCGACTCCGCCCTGGAGCCGTGGCTGTCCGAGCAGTGGTTTGTGGCCGTCGACAAGCTCAAAGGGCCGGCGCTCGACGCCGTCAACTCCGGCAAGGTGACCTTCCACCCCGCGCGCTGGACGCAGACCTACACTACCTGGATGGAGAACATCAAGGACTGGTGCATCAGCCGCCAGCTGTGGTGGGGCCACCGCATCCCCGTGTTCTACTGCGAGGACTGCGGCTGGGAGGACGCCCTCACCGAGGACACCGACGTGTGCCCCAAGTGCGGCGGTCATCACGTGCATCAGGACGAGAACGTGCTGGACACCTGGTTCAGCTCGCAGCTGTGGACCTTCGCCACGCAGGGCTGGCCGCAAAAGCCGGAGCTGCTCGAGGGCCATCATCCCACGACGGCGCTCGTCACCGCGCGCGACATCATTGCGCTGTGGGTCGCCCGCATGGTCATGAGCTCGCTGTACTTCCTTGATGAGGTGCCGTTTAAGGACGTCGTCATCTACCCGACGATCCTTGCCAAGGACGGCAGCCGCATGTCCAAGTCCAAGGGCAACGGCGTGGATCCCATGGACCTCATCGGCATGTACGGCGCAGACGCCATGCGCTTCAACCTGCTCACCCTGTGCACCACCAACCAGGACGTCAAGTTCGATGCCAACATCGATAAGAAGACCAAGCAGCTGGTGGATAGCCCGCGTACCGACCAGGCTCGCTCCTTTGTGACCAAGATTTGGAACGCCAGCCGCTTTTTGCTGATGAACATGGAGGGCTACACGCCCGGTGCCCCGGTAGCGGAGACCGCCGCGGACGCCTGGATGTTCTCCCGTCTGGCAAAGGCGTCGCGTAGCGTTACCGAGGGCATCGAGCAGTACACGTTTGGCGAGATGGCCCGCGGCGTGCAGACGTTCTTCTGGAACGATTGGTACATCGAGATCACCAAGGGTCGCTTGAACGACGAGTCCACCCGCCTGCAGGCGCAGCGCAACCTCATCTTTGTCCTGGACGCGTCGCTTCGCCTCATGCATCCTTTGATGCCATTTGTCACGGAGGCGATTTGGGATACCATGCCCGCTAGCTGGCTTGACGTTGACCCGGCTACCGGTGAGGCCAGCCGCGCCGAGGCCCTGATCGTTGCCGCCTGGCCCGAGCCCGACGCACTCGCCCAGTACGTGGACGAGGACGCCGAGCGCTCGTTCGAGCTGCTCCGCACCGTGGTGACCGCAGCCCGTTCCACTCGCGCCCGCTACCGTCTGAGCCCGCGCGAGGAGCTTGATTTGGTGGTCCGCGCCGGCGCTGCCGACGTCGAAGCGCTCGAGGGCCTGCGTGGCACCATCGAGTCGCTCGCCCGTACCAGCAGCTTGGTGATGGGCGCCGACGTCGATAAGCCCGCGGCCAGCACCGCCATTGTCGAAGGCGGCGTCGAGGTCTTCATCGTCCTGGAGGGCAAGGTGGACCTGTCTGCCGAGAAGGCTCGCATCGAGAAGGAGATCGCTTCTTCCGAGAAGGAGCTTGCCGGTCTCGAGCGCATGCTCGCCAACGAGGGCTTCATCTCCAAGGCGGCTCCC
>URZR01000234.1 GCA_900552425.1 uncultured Collinsella sp.
CCCACCAACGCGGCAAAATACCTAGAGGTCTGCGCCCGCTACGGAGGCCATTTCATCTGGCATGACCATGAGAATTGGTTCTGGTAGCGCGTCATGTCCAACAAGGCGTTTGCCGACGCGGCGGCCAAATATCCCAAAAACCTGGTCATCGCCACAAAGAACACGCCCATCCGCGATGACGCGTCTACGGACAGCATCGTTAACGGCATGTGGCTCACGGGCGTCTGCGAAAACTGGGGCGCCTCCATGGATACCTGGAAATGGTGGGAGAAGCACTTTACCAAGCCGTTCGACGCCGTGGGCACCCGTCCACGCGACATGCGCTCCTATGCGAGCGAGCCCGAGGCAATGATCGCATGCGAGATGATGAACGTGTACGCCAACGGCGGCACCGTCTACAACTTCGAGTGCGCCGCCTACACCTTCATGGATAACGACGTCG
The DNA here is from genome assembly GCA_900552425.1 of uncultured Collinsella sp. Taxonomy (GTDB): domain Bacteria; phylum Actinomycetota; class Coriobacteriia; order Coriobacteriales; family Coriobacteriaceae; genus Collinsella. The sequence continues at coordinate 443 of URZR01000234.1, forward strand.
CCACCCCCGCCTACCTCAACGCCATCGTCCCCTTCTTCCGCTTCTCCCTCAATAACCCCGCGCCGTCGCGCAAGGACGTTCTAGCCCGCACCAAGGCGGTGTTCTGGGAGAAGGACGGCGGCATCGACTCCCTGCCCAATTTCTACAAGGGCCTTAGCATGGACGATGAATCCCTGCCGCTCTATGATTCCGGCCGCTACCATGCTCTTCCGGTCATTATGAATCGCGTGGACGAGGCTGCCATCAAGGGGCTCTTCCCCGGCGCTGCGATCCTCACCAAGAACTCGTCCCAGCTAGCGCGCAAGAAGGAGTACCTGGATTCCCTCTACACGGTGGCTGCCGAAGGCGACGCCTTTGCGCAGCGCGTGGGCGAGGCGTGGTGCACGTACAACAGCAATGCCAACGAGAACAAGGCGCAGACCGCCACGCTCCCGCTTATGGTGAACACCTGCGAGTCCGTTCAGATCAAGCTGCAGCCGCACTCCTACGCCATAGTGCAGGAAACCCCGCACGTGGTGCTGCTCACCATCCAAAACTACGTGACGGACAAAACCGCCATGTGGGAGCTTGAGGGCAAGTTCGATGCGTCCGAGAGTTGGAAGCAGGGCGAGCTGGACCTCACCAACTGGCTCAGCTCCAACTACTGCGTGCGCCCGGGGAAACGGCGCGCCCGGGGCAGCACGCACCCGGGGCAGCGCGGCAATTCGTACAGTACAATGAAAGCGATGAGGTAAGGGTAAGGAGTTAGACATGGCGAATATACGAGAGGTGGCGGCGCGCTCCGGCGTTTCAATCGGCACGGTTTCCCGGTTTCTTAACGGCGTCAAGATTAGGGAAGACAATGCCGACGCGATCTCTCGCGCCATCGAGGAGCTCGACTACCACCCCAACCTCATCGGCCGCGCCCTCACCACGCAGCGAACCTACGCCATCGGCGTGCTGGTCGCCAGCGCGGCAAACGTGTTTGTGAGCTCGAGCATCGGCAACCTGGAGACTGCCTTTGAGAAGCAGGGCTACTCGTCCCTCTTTATCGACTTCCACGGCGACGTGGAGGTGCTCAAAGAGAAGGTCCGCTTTCTCAAGCGCCGTTTTGTCGACGGCCTGGTGATTTTTCTTTCCGAGGTCGATGCCGAACACCTGGAATTTCTCGAGACCGTCAACATTCCCGTCATCGTGGTCGATAACCCGGTTGAGAGCGGCACGGTCGATTCCATCGTGGTCAACAACGCTACCAGCACCGAGGCCATGGTGGGCGCCATGATCGACGCCGGCCACAGGCGCATCGGCGTCATAGCCCCTTCGCAGGAGACCTACGTGGGCAGACGGCGCCTCAAGGGCTGGAACGACGCCTTTGAGAATCGCGGCCTGCCCGTGTTTCCGCAGGACGTGCGCCTGTGCGCCCCTTCTAAGGACGAGGGGTTCGCCGCCGCATGCTCGCTTATCGACCAAGGCGATGTGACGGCGCTGTTCTCGTGCAACTACTACCTTGCGCTGGGCGCGCTCAAGGCGATCAGCCGCCGCGGCTTGCGTCCCGGCATGGATATCGGTTTTGCCAGCTTCGATGATTTCGACTTCAGCGATGTCATGTATCCGCCCCTGTCCGTTATACGCCAGCCCATGGGCGAGATCATCGACGTTGTCGCCTCGCGAATGTGCTCAAGGCTGAACGGAGATGTGGACGAGGTTGGGATTCAGACGCTTTCTTGCTCGGTGAATGTCACCGATTCGATTTGCGGCGGCTTGCAGTGAGCGCCGCCATCTTGCGCGTATTTCGACTTTAGCTAACAAAGGCGGGGCCGGCTTGCGGGGGGGTTCCCAACAAGCCGGCCCCGCCC
>URZR01000235.1 GCA_900552425.1 uncultured Collinsella sp.
GACCTCCATGATGTTCAGCATGGTTTGTTCCTTACAGGATATTTAAAGACTAGTTTGGCGGTCACCCTCATCAGAGGGATAAGGATGGCTCCGTCAGTGGAAAGCCCACCGGGCTTTCCACCTCCTCGCGTGAGGCGGCCTGCTGAGCGGGCCGCCTCAAATACGGTGCATCTTGGTGAAGATTTCCTCACGCTGGCAGCGGATGCGCACGCCGATGTCGTCGCCGAGGTCCTCAAGGTTGCCGACCATCGCGCCGAAGTCCTTGTCCGCGTTGGCGTAGTCGACAATCATCATCATGTTGAAGTAACCGTCGATGATGGTCTGCGAGATGTCGAGCACGTTGACGTTGTGCTGGGACAGGTAGGTGCAGACTCGCGCGATGATGCCGACGGTGTCCTGACCGACGACGGTGATGATTGCCTTGTTCATGGCTCTCCCTGGTCGTATACAAAAAGCGGGTGACTACCCAAGTATAGGGAAGACACCCGCCATTTAGCATTGTGATTTATTATCATGCCTCGCGTGAAGCGGATTTCGCCGCGTACGCGGCAAGCGCGCGCGGTGCGTGGAAGCCTTGCTTTTCGAATTCGTCGGCGATCTTCTGAGCGACTTCCTGGGAACGACCCTTGTCGACCAGAGCGATGATGGAGCCGCCGAAGCCGCCGCCGGTCATACGCGCACCGTAGGCACCGTTCTTGCGGGCCACGTCCACGGCCACGTCGAGCTCGGGCACAGTGACCTCGTAGTCCGCGGCCAGCGAATCATGGGAGGCGTTGAACAGGCGGCCCGCGGCCTCGATGTCGCCGCTGGCGAAGGCGCGCACGAAGGAGCGCACGCGCTCGATCTCGGTGACCACATGGCGCACGCGCTTCTTCATCGTCTCGTCCGGCAGCGCGTCCAGCGTCTCCTTGAGCGCCTGGAACGGGTCGTCGGCCTTGGCGATGCCGTCGGCGGTGACGCGCAGGTTGGCCACGCCGAGGATCTTCGCGGCCTGCTCGCAGGTGGCGCGGCGCTGAGCGTACTGACCATCGTTGAGCTGGTGCGGAGCCTGGGTATCGACCACAAGCAATTCGAGGTTGTACTTGTCGAGATCGAACTCCTGCTGGGAGACGTTCTCCAGCGGGGTGAGCTCCGGACGGCAGTCGAGCAGCAGCGCGTGGCCTTCGGTGCAACGCATGGAGGCGCTCTGGTCAAGACCACCGGTGGAAGCGCCGGCCATCTCGTTCTCGGACTTGATGGCAGCGTTGATGAGGGTCACGCGGCCGGCGTCGGAATCGCCGTAACCAAGGCCGTACACGTCGTCCAGAGCCAGAGCGGTGGAGCAGGTCATGGCGGCGGAGGAGCTCAGGCCAGAGCCCAGCGGCACGCAGGAGACGAAAGCGGCGTCAAAGCCCTTGACCTTGTCGAAGCCGGCTTCACGCAGCGCCCAGGCCACGCCGGTCGGGTAGGCGGACCAGCCGTCCACGCCACGGGCCTTGAGGCCATCGAGATCAGCTTCGGCAACCTTGTCGGGAGCCACGTCGGAGACGACGCGAACCTTGGTGTCTTCGCGCGGCTTCAGAGCGATGAAGGTGCGGTGCGGCAGAGCAATCGGCAGGCACAGACCGGCGTTGTAATCGGTGTGCTCACCGATCAGGTTCACGCGGCCCGGAGCAGCCCACACGCCCTCGGGCGCAGCGCCGTAGGTGTCGACGAACAGCTTGGTAGCTTGCGAAACGCCTTCCTCATGGGTCAGCGGCTCAATGAATTCAACAGCAGTCATTGATGTTTTCTTTCTATCAGTCGGCGATGTCGATGGAGCCGAGCTCGTGGAAGCGCTTGGCGATGAGTTCCGGCGTGGTGTCGGAGATCCAGGCGGCCATGCCGGATTCGGAGCCGGCGAGGTACTTGATCTTGTTGGCGGCACGGCGGAAGGAGAAGAACTGCAGGTTCAGGCGGTAGTTCTCGCGGCGCTTGTCGTGGATCGGGGCCTGGTGCCAGGCAGCGATGTACGGCAGGTCCATGCCCTTGCCGTCGCCCTTGTCGAAGAAGGCGTTGCCGCGCTTCAGGAGGTGCGAGTACATGGAGGCAAGGTCCCAGCGCTCTTCGTCGTTGAGCTGGTCGAGGGTGAGCACGTCGCGCACCGGGGCCACGTGGACTTCAAGGGGCCAACGGGCGGCGGCCGGCACGTAGGCGACCCAGCTGTGGTTGCGCATCACGATGCGTTCGCCGGCTTCGAGCTCGGCGTTCATGATGTCCTTAAGCAGGTTGCCACCGGTC
>URZR01000236.1 GCA_900552425.1 uncultured Collinsella sp.
CGGCAGACGCTTCGCACAGCAGGTCGAGGCCGGCGGGGCCCATGCCCTGGTAGGCGTAGGGGGAGGTGCGGGGCTTGTAGGCACCGCCGCGCAGCATCGTGGCACCGGCGGCCTTCACGCGGCGGGCGATGCGGATGAGGTTCTCGCCCTCGACGGAGCACGGGCCGGCGATGACCTGGAACTGATCGCCGCCTACATGTACGCCGTGGCCGCAGTCGATGACGGAGTCCTCGGGGTGGAACTTGCGGTTGGCGCGCTTGAACGGCTCGGAGACGCGCTGTACGCGCTCGACGACATCCATGGACTCGAGCAGGAACGGGTCGATCTTGGTCGTATCGCCCACCAGGCCGATAATCGTCTCGTTCTCGCCGCGCGAGACATCGGTCTTCAGACCCTTTTTCTCAATCCAGCTGACGATATGGCTGACGGCCTCGTCGCTGGCGCTCTGCTTTAAAATTGCAATCATGGTGTGCCTCTCACCTCGATGGGTAACCCTTGCAAAAACGGCCCGCATCGCGAGCCGTGTATAGTTGGTGCATGAGAGTTTATACTATCTGACTCGCTTTTGCCTTCTAAAGTGGGCCGTTGCGCCGCGTCTTCCTCGGAATTGCAAAGCTTTTTCTTTTATTTTGATAGCCCGTGGTGCACTTGGGTATAATGCCAACCGTTGGCCCTATTAGCTCAGGGGATTAGAGCGTCTGCCTCCGGAGCAGAAGGCCGTTGGTTCGAATCCAACATGGGGCACCATCGAACGTAAGACCGTCCGAACCTCGCATGGTCCGGGCGGTTTTTCTTATACCGACGCGACGTGATGGGACGTGGTATGGCAGCAACGGATATCGAGCGCGGACTCTCGACCGCCGAGGTCGAGGAGCGCATCGCCGCCGGTAAGATCAACCGCAACATGGAGCTCAAGACCAAGTCGGTCAAAGAGCTCATCATCGAGAACCTCTGCACGCTGTTCAATTTGATCAACGTGATCTTGGCGTTCCTGGTCATTTTGACCGGTTCGTTTAAGAATCTGACGTTCCTGTTCGTGGTGTTCCTCAATACCGCTATTGGCGTCATTCAGTCCATGCGTTCCAAGAAGATGGTCGATAAGCTTACGCTGCTGACTTCCAAGAAGGCCATCGCGGTGCGCGACGGTGCCGAGGTGGAGCTCGACTTGGACCAGATCGTGCTCGATGACATCATCCGCCTGGGGCGCGGCGATCAGATTCCCGCTGACGCCGTGGTGGTTTCGGGCGAGGCACTCGTGAACGAGAGCCTGCTGACGGGCGAGAGCGACCTTATTAAGAAACAGCCCGGTTCCGAGCTCATGAGCGGCAGCTTTATCGACTCGGGCCTGCTGCGCGCCCGCGTGATTCATGTCGGCGCCGACAACTACGTGGCCAAAATTAATAACGAGGCCAAGTACGTCAAAAAGGTCAATTCCGAGATCATGAACGCGCTTAATGCCATCGTGCGCTTTGCGAGCATTATCATGATCCCGCTCGGTTTGGCGTTGTTTGCCTCGAGTGTGAGCGAGCTGTGGGATGCCGCGGGAACCCCGGGCGATAGCGCGCTTTCCTGGTGCTTCTCCGAGCTGTTGGCTGGTCATGTGCCTTCGTCGGCGCTGCTGTCCACGGTGGGCGCCCTGCTGGGCATGATCCCGCAAGGCCTGGTGCTGCTGACCTCGTCGGTGCTCGCCATCGCCACGGTGCGTCTGGCCCGCCGCAAGGTGCTGGCGCAGCAGCTCTACTGCATCGAGACGCTCGCTCGCGTCGACGTGCTGTGCCTGGACAAGACGGGTACCATCACGTCGGGCCGCATGGAGGTCGAGGGCACCTACCCGCTGCCTGTTGAGGGTGTTGGCTTTGGCGTGGACTCGGAGGAGGCGGCTGTTCCCGTCGATACCACAGTGCTCGATTTTGCGCTGGCTAACGTGGCGCGTGCGACTTCGGCCGATGCCAACGAGACCTGCCAGGCGCTGCTCAACTATTACGCTGATCGCCCGGTCGAGGTGTCTGAGCCGCTGTCGGTCATTCCGTTCTCGTCGTCTAAAAAATGGAGTGGCGCTTCTTTTGCGCAGGGCTCCTATGTGATGGGCGCCGCGCAGTTTGTGCTTTCGGAGCGTGTGTTTTCGCAGGTCGAGAACCGTGTCGCCGAGCTTGCCGATACCTGCCGCGTGCTCGTGGTGGCACTCGTGGACGGCTTTACGCCCGATGGCGATATGGTGGGCGAG
>URZR01000237.1 GCA_900552425.1 uncultured Collinsella sp.
AAGACCGGCAGCGACGTCCGCGCCGGACATATCGCGGGTATTGGGGTCGCCGCCCTGAATGACGAAGCCGGGAACATAGCGATGGAACTTAAGGTCATCATAGAAACCCATCGTGGAAAGCTCGCAGAAGTTCGCGACATGAATGGGAGCGCCCTCGCCGTCAAACTTGACCTTGATGGTACCCTTCGACGTCTCGATTACGGCGCACTCGTCGCCGGCAAGCTGATACTCGGGCGTGTAGAGCTCTTTCTTAAACCCAAACATGTGGTTCCTTCCTCGTGCGTTTAAAGCATATTTGTACGAATTGTAGCAATAAGCACGCGCTTACATCAATTGCGCACGTAGGTTATGCCGACTATGGCGAACTAATTTTAGAAACGCTGCTGCGGCTTCCAGGAACCCACATTGGCGTCGTACTGATTAAGCGCGCTGTTGCCACTCTGCGCGATGGGCGCCAGGATCTCGCTTTGGTGAGAACTCATCGACTCGCCATCGGGAATGGCCAGCGAGATGTCCCAACTCTGGCAGATCACGTCGACGCGCTCATACATCCACTCGGCAAGCTGCTTTAAGTGGGCGATGTCGTCCGCATAGACCGTATCGTCCTGGTACTTAAGGTTGCTGAGCTCATCTTGCGTCTTTTTAATCTGGTCGCGCAGGGCGTAAGCACTCTGCGACAGCTCCTGACGGGTGGAAAGCGACGTTCGGAGATAGCCGTTGTTAAAGGAATCGATGACCTCGCCGATCTGGTCCTCGTCACCGTAGGACACGATGGTCTGATACAGACCGTCGAGCCTGGTATAGAGCTGATCATCGGTAAGCACGGTTTCTTCCTGGACCACCTCGGCAGAATCGTCTTGCTTGGTATCGTCCTCAGTCGCCTCGCCCTTTTGGCGCGTGGGGAAGGTCGTCTGCGCGGCTTGGCCAAACTGGTCATAGAAGCCAGGCATGACGCCCATGGGATCGGCCGTCACGAACCAATAGGCACCGCCGCAAACGACGGCAAGGACCGCGATGACGATGAGCGGCTTGGGGATATGACGCTTGTGCTTGTGATAGGCGTCCTCGTCGGGGTGCACCTTGCGCTTGGACTTTTGAGCATCGTCATGCAGGGAAACGGGCATGGGAATATCGACCTTGGGGATACCGAAATCCTTATCGAAAGCCGGCAGCACGCAGGTCTCATTGGGGTCAGCGGCGTCCGAAAGCACCGCAGCGGCAGAGGCCGGCGCATGCGGCACCTCGGTATCGATCTGCTCTTGCGTTAGGCGCGGAAAGCCCGCCGTGCGGCCCGCTGCCAGGTCGGATGCGGCCGCGTCCTCGGAGAGAATACCCGGAGCGGGGCGTCCGCATTTGGGGCACGTACGATCATGCGGAGAAAGACGGGCACCGCAGCCCTCGCAGAACACGAACTCGGTGTGCTCGGGACCATCGCCCGGACCCACATAGGCGTTGCAGTAGGGGCAGAACGAGGCGCCGTCCTCGATAGTCTTAAGGCAATGCGGGCAGATCACGGCATCCTCTTTTCGAAGCAATTCAAACAATCGAGGTTAGAGCATAACATCGCCACGGCCCCACAGGAACAAGGCACCAATTCAACATCGCCAGGGCGCGTAGCTACTTCTTCTTTTTGCTTGGCATCGAGACTTTGATGCCTTGGGCGGACTTGGTCACGCGGGAGCGCTTGGCGCCCGTGGGCTTCTTTTTCTTGGGCTGGGCCTGGGCCACGCCCTCGAGTGCGCGGGCCTCGGCCTCGCGAGCGGTGCGATCTTCGCGGCGCTGCGCCATGTCGGCGGCGACGCGCTTGGCAAAACGCTCGGCCGTCGAACCCGTCGAGCTCACCTTGCCGCCACCGCGACCCAGGCGGACGCGCACACCGCGGCCAAAACCAGTTGCGGCATGACGACGACGCGGCTTGAGCGAATCCATCATCGTGGCGAGCTTAAAGAAAACCGAGCAGGTAAAGACCACGATGACAGCCAAGATAACCATCTGGCCCATCGACAGGTTGGCAATAGACAGCAGCTCCGGGAATCCGATAACGCCCACCAAGATGCCGGCGACTACAAACACAAAGAGCACCACACGTAAGGGCGTGAGAGGCTGCGAGATGCGCCAGATCAGGCTGACGCTCGCCGCGCACGACGTAAGCAGGCACATCGTAGACAGCGTGAGCTGGCTAA
>URZR01000238.1 GCA_900552425.1 uncultured Collinsella sp.
ACCGTCGATTGGTATGCCGACGCCGGTGCCGACATGATCACCGTGCACTACGAGGCTTCCACGCACCTGCACCGCACGCTCACGCATCTGCAGCAGCGCGGCGTCAAGGCCGGCGTGGTGCTCAACCCCGCCACCCCCGTGTGCGTACTCGAGAGCATCATCGACGTCGTCGATATGGTGCTGCTCATGAGCGTGAACCCGGGCTTTGGCGGTCAGAGCTTTATCCCGGGCACCATCGCTAAGCTCCACGAGCTCAGGGCCATGTGCGAGCGTCACGGCGTTTCGCCCCTCATCGAGGTCGACGGTGGCATTTCTTCCAAGAACATTGTCGAGGTCGTCAAGGCCGGCGCCAACGTGCTCGTGGCGGGTTCTGCCGTATTTAAGTCCGAAGATCCCGCTGCCGAGGTTGCGCTGCTGCAGAAGCTGGGCAACGAGGCCGCACAGGAGGCATAAACCCTTATGACCGCAGGTCAAAACCGCATACCCGTGAATCTTGACTATGCCGCCTCGACGCCCATGCGCGCCGAGGCGCTCCTTGCGCAGCGCGAGTACGACGACAGTGAGCTTGCCGGCGTCAACCCCAACTCGCTGCATTCGCTCGGCCGCAAGGCTGCCGCGCGTCTGGAGGTTGCACGTCGCGAGATCGCCCGCAGCTTTGGCGCGCGCGTCCGCCCGTCCGAGATTGTACTGACCAACGGCGGCACCGAAGCCAACCAGCTGGCGCTGCTCGGTCTTGCCGAGGGCGCTCGTCAGCGCGATCGCAAGCGCGATCGTGTAATCGTTTCGGCCATCGAGCACGATTCGATTCTGGACAACCTGCCGTTGCTGCGTGCCGCCGGCTTTACCGTCGACCTGGTGCAGCCCTGCCGCATGGGCTACATTGAGCCTGCCACGCTTGTCGAGCTGCTAGGCGACGACGTGGCGCTCGTGAGCATCATGGTTGCCAACAACGAGACCGGCGTGGTGCAGCCCATCCGCGAGCTTGCCGCGGCCACGCATACCGTTGGCGCCCTGTTCCACACCGATGCCATCCAGGGGTATCTGCATATTCCGCTCGATGTCACCGAGCTGGGCGTCGACGCCATGTCCGTCGCAGCCCACAAGATTGGCGGTCCCGTGGCATCTGGCGCACTCTACCTTAAGAGCCGCACGCCGCTGCGCCCGCGCATCTTTGGCGGCGGACAGGAGGCCGGTCGTCGTGCCGGCACGCAAGACCTGCGAACGCAGCTCGCCTTTGCCGCTGCCGCCTCGTCTCTGACGCCCCATGTGGCTCAGGAGCGCGCGAAGCTGCAAGCCCTTTCCGACAAGCTCTACGCCACGCTTACGGCCCACCAGCGCATTCACGCTACCATGGGCGACTACGCACAGGCTGATCGCCTGCCGGGCATGGTGTCGATCTACGTTGATGGCATGGACTCCGAGGAGCTCATCGTCAAGCTCGATGCCGCCGGCTTTGAGGTTTCGGCCGGCTCGGCGTGCTCGAGCGGCAGCATGGCCCCGAGCCATGTGCTCAGCGCCATGGGCATTGGTCGCGAGCAGGCACTAGGTGCACTGCGCATTTCCTTTGACGACCGCGTGAATCCGGACGATCTGGACGAGTTTGCCCAGACGCTGCTCTCGATCGCAGGTGCCGCATGATCGTCGCCGAGCTCGAGCGCGCCCTACTGGCACGCTATCCCAAGACGGACACCGAGCCCTGGGACCACGTAGGACTCTCCGTTGGCGATCCGGCCGCGGAGATCACCGGCGTTGCCTGCGCACTCGATGCGACTGAGGCTAATGTTCGCCGCGCCCAAGAAGCAAGCGCCAACGTGCTGCTGACGCATCATCCCATATACATCAAGGCACCCGAGGCCTTTTGTCCGGCGGATGCCACACGACCCCAGTGCAGTGCGGCCCTCTACGAGGCTGCCCGCTGCGGGGTGAGCATTATCTCCACACCAACCTGGACCGCTCGCACGAAGCCCGTGTCTGCCTGAGCAAGCTGCTGGGTGCCGCACCCGTGAGCTCACTGGAACACGTGGACGACCCCGAGGCCACCGGCCTGGGCGCACTTGCAACGCTCAACGACCCGTGCACGCTGCGCGATCTTGCCACCCGTGCTGCCACGGCCTTTGGCAGCGACCCGCGTGTGTGGGGCAAAGCTGATCGCCCGTGCCGCAC
>URZR01000239.1 GCA_900552425.1 uncultured Collinsella sp.
TGAGCGCCTTGACGGCATGAAGAAGGAGTTCCAGGTGTGCCATGGCGACTTCAACCCCACCAACGTAATCGTTGGCGACGACGGCAACCTCTACGTTTGTGACTGGGCACACGCCACGCAGGGCTCTCCCGCTGCCGATGCAGCTATGACCTACCTGCTTTTTGCGCTCCAGGACAAGCAGCAGGCAGAGGCCTATCTCGAGCTCTACTGCGATCGCGCCGATGTGCCCATGCAGATTGTTCGTCGCTGGATGTCCATCGTCGCTGCCTCCGAGCTTGCTCGCGGCCGCGCTGACCAGGATGCCGACTTCCTGCTGAGCTGGATCGACGTCGTCGATTATCAGTAATATCTGAGCGATTTATTTCGCATCGGAGGCACAAGAAAACCCCGCAGCTCATTATGAACTGCCTCCCATTTCTTGGACAAGGAAATAAAAGTCCGAGAGATGGGAGGTTTTCCCTATGGGAACCGATCTCAGATGCAAGCACGACGCGTCCCTCTTGGTCGAGGCGGCTCGTCTCCACGACGCCGGGCTCGGCCGGCGCGCGATCGCCGCCCGGCTTGGCGTGCCCCACGAAGCCGTGAGAAAATGGCTCGTCAAGTACAGGGCCGGGGGGATGGAGCTGCTCCTCAAGATGAGCGGGAAACAGACGAGATACGACTACGGGACAAAGGTCGCCGCGGCGAGCGCCGTGGTCGACGGCGGGATGGGCAAGCCCGAGGCGATGAAGCGCTTCGGGATAGCGAGCATGAAGCCGCTCGAGCGCTGGTGCCGGCTCTACCGCGAGGGAGGGGCCGAGGCGCTGAGGCCCAAGCCGAAGGGCCGGCCGAGGGGCTCGGGCGCAAAAGCCGCGCCCAGGACCCGCGAGGAGGAGCTCGAGGAGCGCGTCCGCAAGCTCGAGGCCCAGGTGGCGTACCTAAAAAAATCGATAGCCCTGAAGGCGGAGCTGCGCTCCCGAACCGGGAGAAGGCCCTAGCGGTCGCCGAGCTTTCAGGGCAGGGGCACGACCTCGCCCACCTGCTGGCGGCCGCCCGCCTCGCCAGGTCCACCTACTACTACGCGCTGGCGCACCCGAAGGCGCCGACCAGGCCGGAGCTGCGCGCGAGGGTCGCCGAGATCTTCGGCAGGCTCCCCAACGGCGTGGGCCACCGGCAGGTGGCGATGGAGCTGCGCGCCGCGGACGGCGCGCGCATCGCCGACAAGACGGTGCTCAAGATGATGAACGAGATGGGGCTCAGGTGCGGCATACGCCGCGAGACCGACTACCACAGGTACAACTCGTACAGGGGCGAGGTCGGAGAGACCTTCGAGAACGTGATCGGCCGCGACTTCGCGGCGGACGGCCCGTGGCAGAAGATGGGTACCGACGTCACCGAGTTCAAGCTCTCCTTCGGCAAGGCCTACCTCGCGCCCGTCTACGACTTCGGGAGCAAGGAGATCGTGGCCCACTCGATATCCATGCATCCCGACCTCGCCCAGCAGGAGGAGATGCTGGAGATGCTCCTCGCCGCCAAGCCGGAGGGCGCTAGGCCCGTGCTGCACTCGGATATGGGCTGGCAGTACCAGCACGCCGCCTACGTCGGCGCGCTGGCGGAGAACGGCTTCGTCCAGAGCATGTCGCGCAAGGGCAACTGCCTGGACAACGGCGCGACCGAGCAGGTCTTCGGCCATCTGAAGGACGAGTTCTTCCGCGGTCGCGACTGGGACACGTTCGAGGGGTTCAAGGCGGACCTCGAGTCCTACATCCACCACTGGAACAACGTGAGGCGCCAGGTCAAGCTGAAGGGCCTGACCCCGGTGGAGTTCCGGGAGCGGGCCCTTCGGGAGGCTGCGTAGCGGTTATAATTTAGCGCGTCCAAGTTTTGGGGTGCAGTTCATGACCCGAGGGGCGCCATTTGCTGGCTCTATGACAGGCAAAGCTTGCACGGGAATTTGAAAACGTTGGCGCAGCTATCCCTTGTGCTGACGCAGTTGCTTGTTGACGAGATCGATAAAGCCTTGGTTGTCCTTTAAAGCGACGACCATGACGCCACCGGTTCGCGTGAAGATGCGTACGCAATCCGACGAACTCGCAGCGACATGCGTCCCCATTGCAAGCAGGGAACGACAGCGCTCGATGTGGGCGATGTCTGCGAGCTCGATGCGTGTGCGCCAGA
>URZR01000240.1 GCA_900552425.1 uncultured Collinsella sp.
GCGGATATAGCGGCTGCGGTTGTCGGGCAGCATCTGCGCGATGCGTTCGCGCATCGACTCGGCGGCCTTGTTCGTAAAGGTCAGAGCCAGAATGTTCCAGGGCTTAATGCCCTGCTCGATCATGTATGCGATGCGCGAGGTCAGCACGCGGGTCTTGCCCGAGCCCGGCATGCCAATCAGCGCGATGTTCTGCTCGCGGCGGGACAGACGCTCCGTTACGTCCAAGATACGCTTGCGCGGGGTAGCTTGGCCGGTGTAACGCTCTACAGCCTGTGCCGCCTGGGCAACAAGCATGAGCAGGCCGCCGATGCAGGGGATGCCGCGGCGCTCGGCATCGAGCATCAGACCCGTGCGGGCGGGGTTGTAGACAATGTCGATGACGCCCTCGAGCGCATCGAGGCCTTCGAGCGTGCAGGGAGCGTCGGGGCAGTGGGGGAACATACCGGCGGGCGTGCAGTTGACGAGCAGCGTTGCATCGGACTGCTGAGCGATGTTGCTGTAATTGACCTCGCTCGTGCGGCCCACGGGTACGACGATGGCGCCCAGATCTCCGAGCACCATACTGGCCGTAGTACCCGCGCCACCGGTGGCACCGAGCACGAGGGCCTTCTTGCCGGCAACCTCTACGCCCAACTCCTCAACTAGGCACTGAAAACCGAAATAGTCAGTGTTGTCACCGCGCAGGCGGCCGTCGGGCAAGCGTGTGATGGTGTTAACGTTGCCCATGCGCTCGGCGAGCGGGCTCAGCTCGTCCAGGTATTTCATGACGGCGCGCTTGTAGGGAATGGTCACATTGGTGCCTTCCCACTCGTCGCCGGTCATAAAAGCCGCGAGGTCCTCGGGCTCGCGCTCAAATCGCACGTACTCAAGCCCAGGGAGCTCCTTGTAGATGGTCGGGGTGTAGCTGTGGCCCAGCACACGACCCAGCACGCCGTAGGGACGGGTTGCGGCGGTATCGGTCATCTAGAGCACCTCCGTGTAGCTGCCAAAGTAGGTGAAGCTCTCGCACACGTCGTCGATGGAATCGAGCAGGTCGTCGAGGGCCTTGCTGCCAAATGGGCAGTCCAGATCAAAGTAGAACATAAACTCAAAGTCGCGGCCGGGGATGGGGCGGCTCTCGAGCTTGATGAGGTTGATATTGAGCGCATAGAAGCGCTCGAGTACGCGATAGAGTGCGCCCGGCTCGTTGGCCGTGGTGATCATGAGCGAGGTGCGGTTGGCGCCGGGGTAGACGCGCGGCTCGCGGCTGATGACGACGAAGCGCGTGTAGTTATTATCCGAGTCCTGGATATTGGGCTCCAGCACCTCCAGGCCGTAGAGTGCGGCGCAGCTGCGCGAGGCGATGGCGGCGACGTCGGTGCGTTCGGAGTTGGCGACCATCTCGGCCGACATGGCCGTGTTGGGGTACTTGGTGGCGTGCAGGCTGTGGGCCTCGATAAAGCCGGCGCACTGCGCGATGGCCTGACCGTGGCTGTAGACCTCGCGTATGTTCGCGAGCTTGGTGCCGGGCTTGACGAGCAAGTTGTGGTCGATTTTGAGGCGAAGCGAGCGCACGATGTGGAAGTCGAACTGGGCGAGCAGGTCGTAGACGGCGTTGACCGAGCCGGCGGTGGAGTTCTCGATGGGCAGCACGCCAAACTCGCAGAAGCCGTCGCGCACAGCGCGCATAACGCCTTCGAAGGTCTCGAAAAACGCGATGTCGGGCACGTCGAAGAGTTTGCACGCGGCGATCTGGCTATAGGCACCTTCCACGCCCTGGCAGGCAACGGTGGCCGTTTGAGGGAAGGGCGTGTCGGAGGCTGCAGCCGTGGCGTGGGCCTTTTGCGAGACGGTGATGCCCTTGAGTTCGTTGATGTAGCGCTGCTGCTCGGCCTTGCTCATGCTCATGAGGAGGCGGAACAGAGTGATGGTCTGCGCCTCGTAGCGCTCGGGCGCGCGGCTGGCGAGGTTGTTGAGCTTGGAGCGCTCGCGGGCGGGGTCGAAGACGGCCTTGCCCATCTCGATTTTTGACTTGGCGACCTCGGTGGCAATGTCCATGCGCTCGACAAAGCTGTTGAGGAGCGTGGTATCGATGCCGTCGATGGCCTGGCGGATGTCAGCAAGGTCCATAGGGACCCCTTTCACGTGTAGGGGGCTGCGGTGATTTTTCTGG
>URZR01000241.1 GCA_900552425.1 uncultured Collinsella sp.
ATCGTGATGCCGTGCTCCTGCGCGATGTAGCAGGCGTCACCGGTGAGCTGCGGGTAGTTGGTCGAATGGTCGTACACGCCGCCGATACCGCCCGTCGCCCACAGCGTATGGTGGGCATGGATCTTAAACGGCTCGCCGGCATGCACGCCCTCGGCGGCATTTGCCAGCTCGTCGGCGGGACGAACCGAGTTGTCCTCGTCCACGGAAACGGCGACGACACCGGTGCACACCGTGGCGCCATCACGCTCGCCCGTCAGGATGTCGGTCATGGCCACGTACTCCAAAATCTGCACGTTATCCAGCTTGCGAACGGCCTGGAGCAGCTTGGTCGTGATCTCCTTGCCCGTAATGTCGGCATGGAAGGCAATACGCGGACGGCTGTGCGCGCCCTCGCGGGTAAAGTTGAGGCTGCCGTCGGCCTTGCGCTCAAAATCCACGCCCATCGCTAGCAGGTCGTTGATGACCGAACGGCTCGAGCGAATCATGATGTCAACACTCTCGCGGCGGTTCTCGTAATGGCCGGCGTGTATGGTGTCCTCAAAGAAGGCATCGTAGTCAGAGCCTTCGGGCAGCACGCAGATACCGCCCTGCGCGAGCATCGAATCGCACTCGTCGACGGCGCCCTTGGAGAGCATGATTACGCGCGTGCTCGTCGGCAGGTTGAGGGCCGCATACAGGCCCGCCACGCCGCAACCGGCAATGACGACGTCGCACTCCATGTCGGAGTATTGTTTGGTTTCCACAGGAATCCTCTCCCTTGTAATGTGGCATAAGGGATGGCCCCTCATGTCACATTGGCTTAGCGCGCCGCGTACTCGAGCATGCGGTCGAGCGTGAGCTTGGCCTGATCGGCGGCCTCGTCCGACACGCCAATCTGCACCTCGCCCTCGCCCGTCTCCAGGCAGTGCACGAGCTTTTCGAGCGTGATGAGATCCATGTTGACGCAGGTGGGCTGCACCGCGGGGAAGTAGAACTTCTTGCCGGTGCTCTGGCAGCGGCGCTCGAGCTCGTAGAGCACGCCGCGGACCGTCACGATGATGAACTCGCTCGCGTCCGACTCCTCGGCGTACTTGATGATGCCGGCGGTGGAGCCGATGTAGTCGGCCTCGGCCAGGACGTCGGCCTTGCACTCGGGGTGCGCCAGCACGAGCGCATCGGGATGCGCCTCCTGCGCGTCGACAATCTGCTCGACGGTGATGATGTGGTGGCGCGGGCAATAGCCGTTGTTGAGGATGACGTGCTTTTGCGGCACCCGCTCGGCTACGAAGCGGCCCAGGTTTTGATCGGGGATAAACAGGATGTGCTGCTGTGGCAGCTCGGATACGATCTTGACGGCGTTGGAGCTGGTGACGCACACGTCGCTCCAGCTCTTGATCTCGACCGTCGAGTTGACGTAGCAGACCACGGCAAGGTCGTCGCCGTACTCGGCGCGCGCCGCGTCGACCGTCTCGCGCTTGACCATGTGAGCCATGGGGCAGTCCGCGCCCGGCTCGGGCAGCAGCACGGTCTTGGTGGGGTTGAGCAGCTTGGCGCTCTCGCCCATAAACTCCACGCCGCACAGCACGATAGCCTGCTGCGGTAAGCTCTTGGCAAGCTTTGCCAAGTAGAAGCTGTCGCCGACGTAATCAGCCACGGCCTGCACCTCGGGCGCCACATAGTAGTGCGCCAGAATCACCGCATCACGCTGGGTTTTTAATTGCTGAATGGCCTCGACGAGCTCTGCGGGCACCAGTGCCGCGCGCTCCGTTGCCGTCGTTGCCGATGCTAGGCCGGCCGCGATATCGCGTGCAAGCTCCGACGCATCCATGTTCGCGCTCTGTGCCATCAAGGCCCCTCTCTTTTGGCGAATCTTGGGGCTTTAGTATGACACCTAGGTTTACAGCTGACAAGACAGCTGTAAACCTAGGTGTAAAGTTGGAATAAAGATTCAATCTTGGGGCGGATCCATTTTCGAACTGGCAAGCTGAGGATAGTTGAAAATGGACCCGCCCCAAGATTCGAGCGGCCCGTTTTGTCCTGGGCCAAGGGGCGGTGGTCAAAAAAGGCCAAATATGAGTACTGTTACCAGTTTAGTGGCAGCCAAATGGCCTCCAAAATCGGTGCCAGCGGCCAAAAGCGCATCGATTTTCGTCCGTCAGAG
>URZR01000242.1 GCA_900552425.1 uncultured Collinsella sp.
GCCGCCCACCCATGGCGTAGATGTCCGAAAGCGAGTTGGCCGCCGCGATCTGACCAAACAGGAACGGGTCGTCGACCATCGGCGGGAAGAAGTCGACGGACTGCACGAGGCCCAGGTTTTCGCCAACACGAAAAACACTCGCATCGTCGGAGGTATCGAACCCCACGAGCAGGTTGTCGTTATGCACATTGGGTAAGTCGCCCAGGACCTGGGCGAGGGCTCCAGGAGCCAACTTAGCGGCTCAACCACTCGCGGCAGTCATAGACGTGAGCTTAATCTGATCGTCAGCCATCGATACCTCCTCTCATCGGTCAATCATTTTCTCCCAGTATACGCATGAATGCGAGCCTGGGGCGGATGCATTAATTGAGCGCCTGCGCGCGAATCGCCGCGCCGATGGCACCGGCAAAGCGAGCCTGGGGCGACGTAGTCACCGACGACCCCAGCAGCGCGGCCAACCGCTCCACAACGTAGGCGTTCTCGCACAGGCCTCCCGTCAGGTAGTACGGAGCACCCGCCGCCTGCCCGGCCATGGTCGCCACGCGCGAGACCACGCTGTCGATCACGCCACGTGCGATGTTCTCGCGCGGCTCACCGCGACCGATCAGGCTGATAACCTCGCTTTCGGCAAAGACCGTGCACATGCTTGATATCTTGGTGGGCTCGCCGGAACGCGCCAGGTCGGCCATCTGCTGCTGGGAAATGCCTAGGCGGTCGGCCATGATCTCCAAAAAGCGCCCCGTGCCGGCAGCGCACTTGTCGTTCATGGCAAACTTGGCCACGCGGCCGCCTTTAAGCTGGATGACCTTGGTGTCCTGGCCCCCCACGTCGATCACGGTGCCGTGATCGCCAAACAGGCGCACGGCACCGATGCCGTGGCAGGTGATCTCGGTCACGACCTTGTGCGCATAGGGCACGGCGACACGACCGTAGCCGGTCGCGATCACGCGCACGTCGTCGGCTGTCACGCCATAGCCGGCCGCTGCCAGTGCCTCGCGCAGCCGCTCGGAAGCATCGACCGAGGAGAACCCGGTTGGCTGCACGCACGTCCACGCCACCGAACCCTCCCCATCGACCACGGCAGCCTTAGCCGCCGTAGACCCGATATCGATCCCGATCCCTATCATGGCTCTCTCCTAATCCAAACATCAAAGACAGCGGCGCGTTCAGGCGCCTTAGCTCTAGGTTTCTCAGGTGCCGGAGGTTGCCCCGAAAGAGGAGCGACGCGTACTTCTGTACGCGAGCGACGGTTTGAGGGGCAAGGTCCGGTGCCTGAGGAAGCTAGAGGGTTTCGATGAAGGCGGCGATGCGGGTCTCGATCTGGCCCATGTCACCGTTGCTGTAGTCGGTCTCGATCTTCATATACGGAATGCCCGCACCCTCGACAGCTTCCTGCATGCGCGCACTCTCCACGTTAAAGGTGTGGCAGGCCTGGAGCACGCTCTCTACCACGCCATCGACATGATACTTCACGCACATGGCAAGCGTGTTCCCCATGCGGCTGTCGTTGGGCGTCATGACCGAGCAGTTGATATCCAGGTAGCGGTCGGCGATGGCGCGCAGGATATCGGGAGCATCGGGGTCGATCATCATGGCCGCCGTGCGCTCACCCGAGCAGTCGTCCATGCACACGACCACGCCGCCATTGGACTCGATAGTACGGCCTATCTTGTTGATCACGCCGCCCACCGGGCAGCCGGTGATCAGAATGCGCTTGGCATCCGCCGCAACCGGGCGCTCGCCCGCGTCGTAGGCCTCGCGCAGCTTGGCAACCTTTTGCTCCAGCTGATCCGTATAGGCCTCGATATCAAAGCTGAACGTACCGGCAAACATGGTGCTCATCAGGTCGACGCCGCTCATGGCCGCCGGCTGGTTAGCCTGCAGCGCAAACATCTCGAGCTGGGCCGCACGCAAACGGTTGCGACGACGGACGGCGGCGCGCAGGTCATCGTCGGTAATCGTGATGCCGTAGAAGTTCTCGAGCTCCTCCTTGAGTAGGCGGCACTCCTCGTACCAGCTTTCACGCTCGTAGGCGCGATCGCGACCCTGCGGCAGGTGCAGAATGTGCGTGCGCTTGAGCCCCATTACAGTCTGAAGTGGGCCACCGATAAATTTCGATGGCGAGCATTCGGCG
>URZR01000243.1 GCA_900552425.1 uncultured Collinsella sp.
ATGCCAGATCGACGATATAGGTGGCGTGAGCATCGGCCTCGAAGCCGGCGCCCTCGGCGGTACCTGTCTCGATCACCTTGCGGCAAGCGCCGAAGACCTTCTTCTCGCGACCGTCCATAACCTCGTTGGCACGGGTGTAGTCGGGGTTAGAGGTCTCGACCACGTAGTCCGGGAAGGTGTAATACTTGAGGTAGGTGTTGGGGATGGTCTCCGGATCGATCGCGTAGACGTCCTTCGCCTTGCCAAAGGTGTGGATCCAGGACTCGTCGATGTGCTGCTCCTGGCCCTCCTCGTGGCTGATGCCGTCCAGGTAGCCGTTCTTGGCCATGTGCTCCTTGATCTGGGGCATAAGATCGTTGCCCTGCTTATCGAAGATCTTGGTGAACCAGCCGTAGTGGTTCAGGCCGTAGTAGCTGTACTGCAGGTCGCGGTGGTCATTGAGTCCGCACATGACGGCCATCTTGTCCATAAGGTCGATCGGCATGTCGCAGATGTTGATGATCTTGGAGTTGGGACGCAGCACGCGGCAGGCCTCGGCGACGATGGCCGCGGGGTTGGAGTAGTTGAGCATCCAGGCGTTGGGGCTGTACTTCTCCATGTAGTCCAGGATCTCGATGACGCCGCCGATGGAGCGCATGCCGTAGGCGATGCCGCCCGCGCCGCAGGTCTCCTGGCCAACGCAGCCGTACTTCAGCGGAATCTTCTCGTCCAGCTCGCGCATGGCGTACTTACCCACGCGGATGTGCGCGAGGACGAAGTCGATGCCGGTGAAGGCCTCCTCGGGGTCGGTGGTGTAGGAGAAGTCGAGCTCGGGAGCGTTCTCCTTGAAGTAAATCTCGCAAGCCTTGGCAACGATCTCCTGGCGCTCGGCGTCGTTGTCGTAGAAGATGACCTTGTCCACCGGGAAACGGTCGTGCTCTTTGAGCAACATGAGGGCGATGCCAGGGGTGAAGGTGGAACCGCCGCCGGCGATGGTTACTGCGTAGCTGGACTTAGCCATGGTTGATCCCTCCTGGATCCGGCCGCAAGATTTTTGAAAGGGCGCCGCCGCGGCCATATGCGACGCCCGATTGATACCAAAAGCAATGCAAGCGATGTGTTGGTGCTGACTTGGACGAAACCTTAGAGCAGGGCCTCGAAGCGATCGCGGACCTTGGGCACCTTGAGGCCGATGATGACCTGCATGCCCTTGCCGTTCTTGGCGATACCGCTGGTGCCGATGCTCTTGAAATCGGGGTCGTCTGCAACCAGGGTCTCGTCCTTCACGTTGACGCGCAGACGGGTCACGCAGTTGGTCACGTCGACGATGTTGTCGGCGCCGCCCAGCAGCTCCAGCTCAAAGATGATGTTCTCATATTCCATTGCCTCACCGGGCAGCTGGCGCAGGGCGTGCAGTACGCCGGGGGCAAACACGTAAATGTCGCCCGCCTGTGCCGTGTAGGTCGTCAGCCCGGCCTGCACGATGCCGCGCCCTTTTTTGACAAAGACCAGCTCCATACTGTCCTGCCAGTGCAGCGCCACCTGCGGGAAGTCCTTCGGGATCGTGCACGGGTAGATATTGAACGGGAACCACGCGGCCCCGTGTTGCTTTGCTTCGCGCAAGCGCTCTTGTTTTGCCATATTTTCACCTCGCATAATAGTATTGTACCACAAGTTGCGGGTATTTTGCAAGTCAGATGCACGTTTTGTGTGGTATAACCAAGTTGTACCCAAAAAGCCCATACACAAATGGAGGGAACCTCTTATGAATATGACTGCTGCGATGGAAGCCAGAACCAACAAGCCCCTGACCGCCTGCACGGATCAGGAAATCTATCTAGCCCTGCTGGACATCGTCCGCGAACAGAGCGCCGCCCGCGTCCGTCCCGTCACGGGCCGCAAGCTCTACTATATCAGCGCCGAGTTTCTGATCGGCAAGCTGCTCTCCAACAATCTCATCAACTTAGGTCTTTACGATGAAGTTAAAAAAGAGCTGGCCGCTGCCGGCAAGAACCTTGCCGAAATCGAGGAGCTGGAGCCGGAGCCA
Source organism: uncultured Collinsella sp. (assembly GCA_900552425.1). Taxonomy (GTDB): domain Bacteria; phylum Actinomycetota; class Coriobacteriia; order Coriobacteriales; family Coriobacteriaceae; genus Collinsella. The sequence continues at coordinate 2,027 of URZR01000243.1, forward strand.
TCCCTCGGCAACGGCGGTCTGGGACGTCTGGCTGCC
>URZR01000244.1 GCA_900552425.1 uncultured Collinsella sp.
CAGGTCAACGGCATTGGCGAGAAAAAGGCCGACGCCTTTGGCGAGCAGTTTATGGCGGCGATTGAAGAGTTTGAATCCGAGCATGCGCGGGATGGAGCGTAACGATGGCAACCGACGATAAAACCGACCGCGCTGGCGTATCCGCCGTACCGCTGTACCAGCAGGTCATGGACGACCTGAAGGGCGAGATCGCGCGCGGCGTGTATGCGGCCGGCTCGCGCATCCCTGCCGAGATGGAGCTCGCGAAGTCTTACGGCGTGGGACGCATCACCGTGCGCCGCGCCATCGAGGAGCTGTCGCGCGCGGGATATCTCAACCGACAGCAGGGGAGGGGCACCTTTGTGTGCGCTCCCAAGCTCAAGCGCAAGATTGTCCAGAAAGGCGACGTCCAGAGCTTTACTGAGGGTTGTGCCGCCAACGACATGGTGGCCGGAGCGCGTCTGGTGTCGCGTACGGTGGTCGCGGCGACGCGCGAGGATGCGGCGTTCTTTGGCGTGGAGCCCGGCTGCGAGCTCATCGTGGTCGAGCGCGTGCGCACGGCAGATGGCGTGCCCGTCATGCTCGAGAACAACGCCTTTGTGCTGGCCGACCATCCCTACCTGCAGACGCTTGCCGACGAGGACCTCACCGATAACTCAATCTTTGCGCTCGTTGCCGAGCATTCGGGCCGCGCACCGCTCAAATCCGACCCTTGTACCGTGGAGATTGCGCTTGCCGACGCTCAAGTCGCGCCACTGCTCGAGATCCCGGTCGGTGAGCCACTCTTCTATATGGAGGCGTACTTTACCGATGCGGACGAGCGGCCCTTGCTGCTTGGGCGTCAAAAGATTGTGGGCTCGCGCTACGTGTTCGACATCTAACATCCACAGATAGAACAACATAGAACAAGTTTGGCGAGATGACTTCACGAGCGTCGTCGTGCGTGCTATAAATAGGACAACATAGAACGACAGCAGGTACGAGCTGTCGTCGTTCAAAGCCGCCCCACAAGGAGGAGCATCAGCATGAACGCACATGATCTGGTTCAGGAAATTATCGAGCGCAAGGGCAAGGTCGAGAACGTCTTTTGGATCGCCTGCGGCGGTTCGATGATCGACCTCATGCCGGCTAACGAACTGCTCAAGCGCGAGGCCACCACGTTTACCTCGACGGTTTATACGGCGCGCGAGTTTTGCCTGATGGCTCCCAAGAGTCTTGGCGAGAAGTCGCTCGTCATCGCCTGCAGCCACAGCGGCAACACGCAAGAGGTCGTTGACGGCTGCGAGATGGCGCTGGCCGCCGGTGCCGAGGTCATTGCCCTTACCGACTGCGAGGGCTCAAAGATCGACAACAGCAAGTGGACTACCTGGGTCTATCCGTGGGGTGAGGGTGTGTCGCAGGCTGAGGTGCCGCAGGGCATCGGCGCTCTGATCGCCGCCGAACTGCTCGACCAGCAGGAGGGCTACGAAGCGCTCGCCGACATGTACGAGGGCCTTAAGCAGATGGACGCGCTGCTGCCCGCCGCCCGTGAGAAGGTCAACGCCGAGCTGGGCGCCCGCTTTGCCGAGCTCTGCCAGCAGCACAAGTTCTTCTATATCCTGGGGTCCGGCCCCAACTTTAGCCAGACCTACGCCATGGCCATCTGCTCGCTCATGGAGATGCAGTGGCAGCACTGCTGCTACATCCACTCCGGCGAGTACTTCCACGGCCCGTTCGAGGCTACCGAGCCCGGCGTGTTCTACTTTGTGCAGCTTGGCGCCGGCGAGTGCCGCCCCATGGAGGAGCGCGCGCTTGCGTTCCTCAACACGCACACCGATACGATTATGGTGCTCGACGCCCTCGAGTACGGCGTGGGCGAGGTGCCCGCCAGCGTGCGTTCGTACCTGGAGCCGATCTTCTTCTATGCGATGAGCTGCGAGCTGCGCGCCGCCCGCGGCAAGGTGTTCGACCACAGCCCCGAGGTTCGTCGCTACATGGGCATCGAGCAGTACTAAGCAACCGGGAAAGCAATCTTTCACGACGGGGCCTTCGCCGAGCGCGGGCCCCGTTTGCGTTTCGGCGCCCT
>URZR01000245.1 GCA_900552425.1 uncultured Collinsella sp.
ACCTGAATCAGCTCGTCGCGCGTCTGCGGGCGCAGGCGGCACAGGCCGCGCAGGGCCTTGTCGGAAAAGACCATGTACGGCGCCATCTCGAGCTCGGCCGCGATCTCCTTGCGCAGGGCGCGCAGGCGCTCGAACAGCTCGGCATCGTCGCCCACGCGCGGGCGCTGATCCAGCTCGGCCTCCTCGCGCAGCAGATCCACCGCACGGCGAGCACGGGCCGAGGCCTTGCGCTTGGACGCGCGACGCTTAACGGTAAAGGCAAACGCCTCGTCCTCGACCTCGCCGGCACGCGGACCCAGGCCCACGACCGGGTACTGCCCCTGCGAGGTGGCCAAATAACCGCGGCCGCACAGCTGGCCAATGATGTCCTTGATGCGCCCGACCGATTCGCTCGACAGCTCACCGTAGCCGCGGTCCTCGTCCAGATGCATCTGGCGAATGCGCTCGGTGTTGCCGCCGTGAAGCACATCGGCGATGAGCGACTTGCCAAAGCGCATGGGGCGCGTGGCCACATAGCGCACGGCGGCGCGAGCCATACCGGTGACGTCCTCGACCTCGAACTGCGTGAGGCAGTTGCTGCAGTTGCCACAGCCCTCGGCGTCGTCTGCGGCGGTGGCGCCCGCGGCGGCTGCCGCATGCTCGGCCGCGGCCTCGTCGCCAAAGTAGCGCAGCATATATTCGCGCAGGCAGCCGGTGGTATTGCAGTAGCCCTCCATCTGGCTGAGCAGACGATATCGGTTCTGGAGCGCCCACGCGCGTTGCTCGTCATCGAGCGCCTCGTCGGCCGCGTCGCCGCGGTCGATCAAAAAACGACGCATGCGAAAATCGTTGCCGTTCCACAGCAGATAGCAGCTGGCGGGATCGCCGTCGCGGCCGGCGCGGCCCGCCTCTTGGTAATACGCCTCGATGCTTTCCGGCACGTTGTTGTGAATCACGTATCGCACGTTGGGCTTGTCGATACCCATGCCAAAGGCGTTGGTGGCGACCATCACCTGAATGTCGTCGTCGATAAAGGCACGCTGGCTTTGGCGGCGGGCGTCATTACCCATGCCGGCATGGTAGCGGCCAACGCGAATGCCGCTGGGGCCCAGAGCCTCGGTAAGCTCTCCTGCCAGCGCATCGACGGTCTTGCGGGTCGAGCAATACACGATGCCGCTCTCGCTCGAATGCGCGATCACGTAGTCGCGCACCCAGGTGGTCTTGGCCTTGTCGCCCATCTCCTCGCAGCCAAAGTAGAGGTTCTTGCGATCGAAGCCCGTCACCACCGTCGCCGGGTTTTGGAGGCCGAGCATCTGCTGAATGTCCGCACGCACGCGCTCAGTCGCTGTAGCGGTAAAGGCCGCCACGATGGGGCGCTGCGGCAGGGAATCGATAAACTCGCGAATCTGCAGGTAGGCGGGGCGGAAATCCTGACCCCATTGGCTCACGCAGTGGGCCTCGTCAATGGCCACGAGCGGAACGCCGATGCCGCCTTCGGCCGCAGCTTCCTGCGCAAAGGCCAAAAAGCGTGGCTCGAGCAAGCGCTCGGGCGCCACGTACATAAGCTGGTAACGGCCCTCGCGCGCCCGCTTGAGCACGGTGTTTTGCTGGGCCGGAGTAAGGCTGGAGTTGAGATAACTGGGGCGCGCACCCGCCGCGAGCAGCGCGCGGGTCTGGTCCTCCATAAGCGACAGCAACGGACTCACCACAAAGGTGATGCCGGGAAGCATGAGCGCGGGCACCTGGTAGCAAATGGACTTGCCGGCGCCCGTGGGCATAACGCCCAGCGCGTCGCAGCCGGCAAGGATCGCATCGACCATACGGTCCTGCCCCGGGCGAAACGAGGTGTAGCCAAAATAGGCGCCGAGCGTGTCGAGCGCCGTCTGCTGCATGCTATCGGTCATGGTTTCCTAACGTCCAAGTCATCTGCCGCCGATTATACGCCGCCACGCGGACCGGTGCCGCACGGCTGCCGGCCACGCTCATTCTGCGGGTAGTCATTGGGGACGTTCTTGAATGACTAGTCGTTTAAGAACGTCCATTACAGTCGAAATTGTCAGCCC
>URZR01000246.1 GCA_900552425.1 uncultured Collinsella sp.
CGAGGAACAGCTGGACAGCGGGCAAGATGGCTAGCAAAAAGAGGGGTCCGGCCGGGCCCCTCTTTGCATGGGCGGTACTTCCTGGGTTACTTGTCCCTTGCGGTCGCTCGTCAGAATATGGCTTTAAGAGATTCTCGACGCCAAGCGATGCGCGTACTCTACCAGGCGCTGGCGCAGGTCTGAAGGCGATTCGATGATGATTTGACCTCCGGAGCCAAGCACGCGGTCAAACAACCATTCCTCGTCCGCGATGTAAACGGTCGCCCGTGCCCTGCCGTTTTGATCGGCATCGCCGTCTGTATCCGCTATGCCTGCCCAGCCGGCCTGTTCGAGGGTTTCTTTGCTGGGGAATGAGACGGTCGCTTTGAGCGCGCCGGCGGTAAGGCTCTGCTGGATGCTGGCGTTCTCCCAAGGATGAATCTCTACGGAGTCATCGGTGTAGGCAACGTTATCGATGCGATCCAGGCGGTAGAGACGTTGCGCGTCCTTCTCCACATCCCAGCCAATCAAGTAAGCGGCATCGCGGTCCTGCTTGATAGCGAGGGGGTCGACCGTTCTGGGGCGCGGCGCGGTATCGTTCGAGCTTCTATAGGTGAGGATAAGGCGGACGCAGTCTTGGATAGCGATTTCGATCTGCTGGTAGAAGCGCCCGTAGATGGAGACGGAGCCGATGGTGTCGGGCCGGGGAGTCGCATCGACGGTTTCAAGGGGGAGCATGGCTCGCTCAACGCGCTCGCGCACGCTGGCGTCGATGTTGAGGAGGTTGAGCACATGTGCGAGAACCATGCCCTCTTGCAGCGACAGGCGGATGGCGTGGAAGGTCGCAACATCGCCCAGCAAAGAGATGGTATCGTCCTCGATGAAGACGGCCACGCGCGCACCGGATTGACGGTGGGCCAGGCCGCAGAGGGTGTCCACGGCAGAGGTGAGCTTGTCTTCGCTGACCTGCAGCAACGTCGCCGTCTGTGCAAACGGCGCGGTTTGGGTGGGCGAGTCGCTCAGCACCTGCAGCAACTCGATGCAGGTGCCAATAAGGGCATCGCCGTGTAGAGCTGGTTTTCTAGGCATGGGCTTGCACCGCCTTTGAGATACGATTTCGCCAACAGTCGATAAGGAGCGGGGGCTCCATGGGCGTCATGCCCATCTGAGAGTGTTCCAGGCAAAAGCCTGCGGCGGCGTCGAGGTCGCGCACGTCGATGTCCCAGCGCACGCCGTCGGCATGGGGTGCGAGCGTTCCCCTGCCATGGGTGACCGCTTCGATTTCTGCCCGGGGAACAGAGGCGGGGAAGCTGAACGCGGCGGGTGTGGACGAGGCTCCCTCGAAGTCAAACGTGAAGAAGAGGAAATCCGTGACATCGAAGTCCGCGGGGATAGCGTAAGTGCCCTTTGGTTTCCATACGCGCTGGATGCGGTCGATTCTAAAGGTGCGCACCTGCGAGCTCTTCTCGTCCAAGCCCGCGAGGTACGACACGCCCTTAACGGAGAAGAGCCCGTAGACGCATACGGTGCGCTTGGTCGCCTCGCCGCGTGCGTTTTCATATTCAAAGGTGAGCTTAAGGCGCAGCGAAAAGGCGGTCCACACTGCTTCGAGCACGTTGTCCTGCGAGGCGTCCAACAGCCCCGGAAGGTCCGGCGGCGTGAGTCCGCGCGCAGAGGTGAGTTTTGCGACAATGTGCTCGAGCGGGCGCCTGTAGGGCAGGCCGGGGCTTAAGAGATGGTCTGTCAGCGCCTTTGCAAGCAGGTCGGCATCGTCCGCGGTGATAAGGCGCGGCACGGCGTGCGTGCGTTCCTGGTCGATCGCCCAAGAACTTTCTTCGCGTTCAGACGCTCCCCGCTCTTTGACCTCGGCGACTACAATGCCAAGGCTTTCAAGTTTTTGCCGGTCGCGTTTGAACTGCTTCATGGCGGACTCGCGCTTTGCGGCCGAGTATCCAAGCTCCTCATCGTCCAAAATCTGGCTGGTGGTAAGGGGTATGCGTGACGCATTGAGGATAAAGAGCAGGTTGAGAATGCGGTGGACGGCGTCCTGCCG
>URZR01000247.1 GCA_900552425.1 uncultured Collinsella sp.
TGATCGATCGGGCTGCACCCCGACAAGCGCTTCACGAACTCGAGCCTGCGCCTAATCCAAGCGAGATTCCAGACTCGACAGGCCATTGAGAGTCAGGTCGTTGGCGACCTCCGAGACACGCTCGATAGGAACCGAACCGTCAGACAGCGCCCACGTGCGATAGATACCGATAATACCGGACAGTAAAAACGCCAGATAGTAATCGAACATCTCGTCCTTGAGGCCGTGGGGCAGCAAGTCGCGCTCGGCAATCTCATGCTCGAGCGGCACGCGCAAACGCGTCATAAAATCGTCGAGCGGGATGTTTTCAATCAGCTGGCGATTGAGCACGAGGTTATTGCAAAGTGCCTCGTTGATGGTCTTAAAGAAGGTAGCCGCCGCTCCAAGGGCGCGCTCGTTGGGGTCACTGCCCATAGTGGAAAGCGTCTTTTCGACCGAGTCGACGATCATCTTGACCACATCGGCGGCGATGGCATCGAGCAGGCCGTCGACCGTGCCAAAGTGCACGTAGAAGGTCTTACGATCGACATTTGCCTCACGCGCGATGGCACTCACGGTAATATCGGCAAGCGGTTTATCCATCAGCAGGCGCTCAAACGCAGAAAGGATGGCATTGCGGCTGCGAACGATGCGGCGGTCGAAGCGCGGTTTGCTGGTGTCCATGGACGTGTCCCTTCGGAATGTGAGCATTCATCAACAGATGAGAGTTAATCTACGTAAGAGGATTATCTCCCATCCGGCGCAAAAAAGCCCGGCAACATGAAGAACGCACGACCAACTGTTACGCCTTAGGGAGCTTCTTTTTGTTCAAAGCAGCCGGGGACTCACGGATGCCGTCACCTGTCTGGCGCACATAGGCCTTATGCGACGGTTTGGCGGCCCCAGAAGCCTTCTGAGCATGCTGATTGGGATCCACGGTAACCGCATTCACAGGATGGGGCTTTGCAGGCTTAGAGGGCGTCTGAGGCGCGCGGCCGAGCTTGCGCATCACGCGATCCCAGCGCGCATGGATACTCTCGTTGTGGGCGCTCTTAAGGCCCAGCAGGGGCGCAGCCAAAATGGTCGGCGCGATAAACGTAATGAGGCGCCACAGCAGATAACCGGCGGTCGAGGCCGACCCAAAGAAATGACCCAGGAACAGCGCGAAGCCACCCTCGGCACCGCCGGTGCCACCGGGCAGGGGAACAGCAGAGCTCAGGAGCTGAACAAAGGCGCTCGCGGCCATGACCGAGAAAAAGTCGACCTCGTGATGGCCAAAGGCAAGCATCAGGAAATACGGAACCAGATAGAAAAACGCGAGCTGCAGCATGGTGATAAACACGGTGAGCAGCATGGAAGAAAAATGTCCGGCCGAAAGCTTGAACTTCTCGGAGAAAGAGTAGATTTCGCCGTCGACAAACGTACGCCAGCCCTCAATCTTGGTGGCCGAGACGCCCATTCGCTCGAGCCAATTGATGATGCAGTGCGCGACGCGCGTGACGGTCTTGGGCATGAGCGCGACGGCAAAGATGCCAAGCAGAATGCAACAGTGACCGCCAAAGCTAAAGACGCACAGCAGCGTCATGTCGCCATAGCGCTCGGCGAAAAACGGCATTCGGGCAAGCAGCAGAATGGCGCCCCAGGCAACGAGGCCAAACTGATACACGATAAAGCGCGTGAACTGCGTGGCTCCGGCCTCGCCGACATTTTGGCCCGCTTTGGTCAGACGGTAGATCTGGGCGGGAGTCGAGCCCATCATCATGGGCGTGAGATTGCCAAAAAAGATGCCGCTCGCCTCGACCGAGATCAGGTCGCGAATGCCGACGGGCGAATTGGGATCGAGCCAGACGGCGATCGCATAGGCGACGATGCCAAAGAACAGGTACAGGAACATGCAAAAGCATGCAGCAACGAGCCACGGCGCCTGAACGCTCGACATGGCAGCCCAGAACTGTCCCATCTGACCGGTCACAATCAGATAAACGATATAGCCAACCAGCACGACGCCGATAAAAATGGCACCGCGGCGTGCACCCTTGTTGTCA
>URZR01000248.1 GCA_900552425.1 uncultured Collinsella sp.
CACGGCCGCGCGGCGATCGCGGCCCTTCTCGGGATGCCGGAGGAAACCGTGAGAGAATGGCTGTGCACCTACAGGTCTGCTGGTATCGAGGTTCTGGCCATGATGGGAAAGAAACACACCGCCTATTCGTTCGAGACGAAGCTGGCCGCCGTCAGGGCGGTCGTCGACGAGGGCATGACGAAGCCCGAGGCCATGGAGAAGTTCGGGATAGCCTCGCCAAGCCCTTTCAAGAAATGGCTGAAGGCCTACAGGGAGGAGGGCCCGGAGGCGCTCAGGCCAAAGCCCAGGGGGAGGCCGAGGGGGTCCGGCTCCCCGTCCGGGGAGACGACGCGCGAGCAAGAGCTCGAGCGCAGGATCAAGAGGCTCGAGGCGGAGAACGCCTACCTAAAAAAATCGATCGCCCTGAAGGCGGAGAAACGCTCTCGAACGGCGAGAAGGCCGCGGTCGTGAGCGGGCTTTCAGGGCAATACCCCCTCGCCGACTGCGCCGGCCTGGCGAGGTCGAGCTACTACTACGCGCTGTCGCACCCGAAGGCTCCCACCAGGCCCGAGCTCTGGGAGGCCGCCGCCGAGATATTCTCGCGCACCGCCAACGGGTGCGGCCACAGGCAGATCGCCATGTGCCTGCGCGCCGAGCGGGGCGTGCGCATAGCCGACAAGACGACGCTGAAGATGATGCGCGAGATGGGCATCAGCTGCGGGATCCGCCGCGAGACCGACTACCACAGGTACAACTCGTACAGGGGCAAGGTCGGAAAGACCTTCGAGAACGTCATCGGCAGGGACTTCGCCGCCGACGGGCCGTGGGAGAAGATGGGCACCGACGTCACCGAGTTCAAGCAGCCCTGGGGCAAGGCCTACTTCGCGCCGGTCTACGATTTCGGCAGCAAGGAGATCGTCGCCTGGTCCACGTCGCTGCATCCCAACATGGCCCAGCAGCACGAGCTGCTCGACCAGCTCGTGTCCAAGATGCCCGAGGGCTCCAGGCCGGTCCTGCACTCGGACATGGGCTGGCAGTACCAGCAGGCCGGGTGGTGCAAGCGGCTGGAGGAGGCCGGCGTGGTGCAGAGCATGTCCCGGAAGGGCAACTGCATCGACAACGGCGCGACGGAGCAGGTGTTCGGCCATATGAAGGACGAGTTCTTTCGCGGAAGAAAATGGCCTTGCTTCGAAGACTTCAAGAGAGACCTGGACGAATACATCATCCATTGGAACACGAGAAGGAGGCAGGTTAAACTGAAGGGACTGACCCCGGAGGAATTCCGGAATCAGTCCCTATGTGCGGCGTAGGCCGCTTATTAGCCCGTCCAAGAATTGGGGCGCAGTTCAATATGGGCTGTGGGGTTTTCTTTTACCCGTCGAGCTAATTCACGCAACAAAAAGGACTGCCCCGCATCTCATCCTAAGAGAGATACGGGGCAATCCCGCAATTACATCTACTAGCAGAAATGTCGATTAACGGCGTGCTGCCTTCACAAGCTCGGCGACCTTGGCGACGACCTCATCAATCGCCACATCCTCGCGCTCGCCCGTAGCACGGTCCTTGAGCTCAACGGTACCGTTCTTAAGGCCGCGCTTACCCAGAATCACCTGATACGGGAAGCCCATAAGGTCGTTGTCGGCAAACTTAAAGCCAGGACGCTCATCGCGATCGTCGACGACGACCTCGATACCCTCGGCGCACAGACCCTCGACGATTTGGTCGCAGACAGAAGCGCACTCCTCCTTCTTGGGGTCGAGCGGAATCACCGCGACCTCGTACGGGGCAACGGAGACCGGCCAAACGATGCCGTGCTCGTCGTTGTGCTGCTCCACGACGGCAGCGAGCGAGCGAGACACGCCCACGCCGTAGCAACCCATGATGAGCGGCTTCTCCTTGCCATCCTCGTCCATAAAAGTGGCACCCATGGCCTCGGAGTACTTGGTGCCCAGCTGGAAGACCTGGGAAACCTCGATGCCGCGGGCAGCAGAGAGCGGCTTGCCGCAGTGCGGACAGGGGTCGCCGGCAACGACGG
>URZR01000249.1 GCA_900552425.1 uncultured Collinsella sp.
ATCTTGACGGCGATAAAGGCCTCGCGGACCTTGCGCTCGATGGTGTTGTCGAACTGCTCCTCTGAGAGGATGGTGTTGCGTACCAGCTGCTGGGTGATGGTGGACGCGCCCTCCGAGCCGCCGGTGAGCTGCACCATGACGGCGCGGGCGATGCCGATGAGGTCGACGCCGTTGTGCTCGTAGAAGCGCTCGTCCTCCGTGGCGACGGTGCCGTCAAGCACGTACTGCGATACTTGGTCGATGGTCACGCTCTCGCGGTTCTGCACGTAGAGGGTCGCGATCTCGGTGCCGTTGGCATCGAGCACCGTGGTGGGCTCGCTTACCATGTACTGGTCCGGATCCGTGTAGTCTGGCAGGTCGGACAGCCAGCGGTTGATGTTTCCCAGCATGCCGACGCCAAAGGCGATGCCGGCGATGAACAGGAATCCAACCAGCGAGACGATGATGAGGGGAATGGCGTGTGTCTTTGAGCGTTGGCGCATGTGCCGCTCGCGAGAACCCATAGAAACCTCCAACCGGTTGCGCGGGGGCGAAACCTCCCTGCGCGCGGGTACTTACCAAATGAACTACAAATAGATATAGATTAGCGCAAGTGCCAGGTGCGGGTCCGTTGTATCCTGTGGCTGCTACAAACAACAGACGCGCTGCATACGCCGTGCAAGGGGGAGGTTCGCGCACCACATGGCCTCATCGTCCACACCTATACGCTACCGCGCGCCGGAGCTGCTGGCGCCCGCCGGCACGCTCGACGCTTTTCTCGCCGCGCTGGATGCCGGCGCCGACGCCGTCTACACCGGTGCCGGCGCCTTCAACGCCCGCGCTGCGGCGGATGACCTGACCTGCGAGGAGCTTGCCTGGGCGTGCGAGGTTGCGCACGGGATGGGCGCGCGGGTCTACGTGACCATGAACATCTTTGTTCGCGACGATGAGCTGGGGGAGTGCGTCGCCCTTGCCCGCCGCGTGCTCGACGCCGGTGCCGATGCCTTGATTGTGGCCGATTTAGGATTGTGCCGCCGCCTGCGCAGGGAGGTGCCGGACGTCGAGATCCATCTGTCGACCCAAGCGGGCGTGCATGCCGCCGCGGGCGCCGTGCTGGCCGCAGAGCAGCTTGGGGCGTCGCGCGTGACGTGCGGTCGCGAGCTTACGGTGGGCGAGATTGGGGCCATGGCGGCGACGGGCGTCGAGATCGAGGCGTTTTGCCACGGCGCCATCTGCATTTGCTATGCGGGGGCGTGTTCGTTTTCCGCGCGCCGGCGGGGCCGCTCGGCCAATCGCGGCGATTGCACCCAGCCCTGCCGCGTGCCCTACCAGCTGGTAGACGGTGTGGGCCGGCGCGTGGATGCGCGCGACGGCGACCTGTTGCTGTGCCCATGCGACTACCTGTCTGCCGGGCATTTGGACGAGCTGGTCCGCTCGGGCGTCGGGGCCCTCAAGATCGAGGGGCGCATGAAGAATCCGGATTACGTCTACAACGTGGTCTCGTGCTATCGCGAGGCGCTGGATGCCGCGGTGGCACGCGTGAACGCCGGTGAGAGCGGTGCCGGGAGCGACGCTGCCGGCGCGACCGAGAAGACCGTCAGACGCTTGGCGCGCTCCTTTAACCGCGGGTTCACCGACGGCTATTTGACGGGGAGGACCGGGGCGAACCTTATGAGTTGGGAGCGCTCTTGCAACCAGGGCGTGCGCGTGGGCAGGGTCATCGACCGCCGGCATGAGGAGGTGCTGGTGGCATTTGAAGACGCGGTCGACGCCGGCGACACGCTGGAGGTGCGTTTTATACCAGGGCCCAACACCGCCAAGGATGCGCCCAAGCGCTGGCCCATGGTGCCCGCCCCGGTTGATGCCGCAGCCGGCGATAGCGTGTGGGTTCGCTGCAAGCGAAAGGTCGAGGTGGGCGCTCAGGTCAACCTTGTCCGCAGCGAGCGCTTGATAGATGCCGCGCGCGAAAGGGTGGCCGCCCTGCGCGCCGCCGGTCATGACCCTGCCTCTGGACGCGATGACG